>JAUZQA010000469.1 GCA_030705665.1 Bacillota bacterium | reverse complement strand
CCACTTTCCCGGTAAAGGTGTCATGATCTAAGGAGCGATAGCGCATCAAAAGAGACATGGCAATCACAGGGTTGGCTGCCTACAAATCCAAAACCGTTTCCACTGTCCACTTTCCTTCTCCTGAAGAATGCATGGTTCCTTTGATTTGTTCTAAGTTGGCATCTTTTGAAAATGCACGTTCTGTTAAGTCCATGAGCCATGAACGAATGACTGAGCCGTTATTCCATACTCTTGCCACTTTTTCATAGTCAAAATCAAACTCACTTTTCTCCACAACAGCGTGCGGAACCATGATCCAGATAATTCTGGGGGCTTCTAAGATTTTAATAAGCTCCTTAAAACTCGATGTTTCTATAGCACCATACTTACTGATTTCTTCTACAGCATTGACATTTAAATCGAAGGCGGGCTACTTCGTAGTTGTGGTCAATTAGATTTTCCCCTAAGTTTAACCCCATTTTCCCTAACCCGATTAATCCAACTTGCATCCTCTTGTCCTCCTGAACGATTCGTGTTGTTATCCTATTTTTAATGCGTTTACTGATTGATCTTTTGAAATCATCTCATACTTAGATCCTTGGTATTCCCACCAATAAAACCCGTCCTCTTTTAAAAGTTCATCCGAAGCATCCGGACCCATCGAACCTGAACGATAGAAATGTAAGGGGACTGTGTTTTCCTCAAACGCTTCTAAAACTGGCTGCACCCATTTCCACGATAATTCCACTTCATTCCAGTGGGCAAAGAATGTCGAGTCACCGCGTAATGCATCAAAGATTAAGAGTTCATAAGCTTCGGGTATGTCTTTTGCTCCTGTTGAGAAATCAATTGAAATAGGCTCAATTTCTCCGTTTTTTAGCGGATTCTTACTATTCAATTGCAACGATATCCCTTCATTGGGATTGATATTGACAATTAATAGATTTGGTTACGTTTGTTGATCGGATCCATACAATTCCTTAACTGGATTTTTGAACTCAATGATGATACGCGTTGACTTTTCCTTCATTCTCTTTCCTGTACGGATATAGAAAGGAACTCCTCGCCAAAAATCGTTATCGATCCATAAACGGGCGGCAACAAATGTATCGTTAACAGAGAAAGAATCAACCCCAGGTTCCTCCCTGTATCCAACCACTGGCTCATGATTCGTTTCTCCGGCACCATATTGGCCACGGACAACTTGAGAACCGACATCCTCTTTCTGCAAAGACCGCAATGATTCCATCACCTTTCTCTTTTCATTCCGGATATCTGCTGCACTTATCGTTTTTGGTACATGCATGGCCGTCATCATCAACAGTTGCAGCATATGATTCTGGAACATATCCCGGATGGCTCCGGCTTGATCATAATAGCCCGCTCTGTCTTCTACTCCAACCGTTTCACTAGCCGTTATTTGTACATTGGCTATGTGCTGATTATTCCATAAGGATTGAAGCACAGGATTGGCAAATGTCAATGCCTCGAGGTTTTGAACCATTAGTTTGCCAAGATAATGATCTATCCGATAAATTTCCTCTTCGCTAAAAGATTTACTTAGCCTTTGATTTAATTCTTGGGCGGAAGCCAAATCATGCCCAAACGGCTTTTCAATAATCAGGCGTTTCCATCCCTTGGTCGTTCCCAATCCGCTTTCTTTAATATTGGAGGCAATTACATCGAAAAACTCGGGTGCAACAGACAGATAGAATAATCGATTTTCATGAATGTTTAACTCCCGTTCACGCCTCTGAACCAAATTAAGCAGTTCTTGATATCCCTCCACATTCGTTACATCTAATTGGCTGTAACGAAACGCTTCGATAAATTCTTTTAATTTTGCTTTATCTTCAATAAAACGTCTAGAAAAGGTTCTTAATGAATGTTCTACATTTGTTTGAAATGTACCATCCGATAGTTCTCTCCTGCCTAAACCAATAATCGAAAATGACTGGGGCATCTTTTGATCTAAAAACAAATTAAAAAGGGCCGGATAAATTTTTCTTTTGGCTAAATCGCCCGTTGCTCCAAACAAAACAAAGGTCATAGAATCCACTTTTCATTCCTCCATTCCTCAAAACATTTTCCAATAGATAGAAAAATATAGGTACCTACTCTAATGCTTGATAATTGTTAGTTATGACAACCATATAAAGCACATCAAAATTTTTTACGATCTAAATGATTGTAGACTTTCGCTACCCTACATCTGCTTTATACACCTGATTTTTTCTCCCAGCTTGCACCCTGAAATTGAACTTCCGGTAATGGTCATGGCCACATTGAGAACATTGATCATTTGTAGTAATCGTTAAACATCTTTCGCAAACTTTTCGATGCTTTGCTTTTGGCCTTAACATAATCGTTTCATTCCTTTCTGTGTTCATTAATTGACGATCTATATTGAATAAGGATCTATAACTTCCACCTAAAAACTGTATTTTATATTATTACAGTTAAAATAAAAAATTAGATTTATCTTAAATTCTTTACAAAATACAAAGGAATGTCTAATGGTATATGTGTCTTTTCATCTTAACAATCGCCGCTTAAAGAAGAATTGGTTGCGGTATGGATGTTAGTATAATATCTACAACAGACAATTAAAAGTACGCACTTTTATGTTATATAGTAAACAAAAATATATTTAGTATACTTTTATACACTATTGAGAGTTATGTGATTTTCCATTAGGGAATTTAAAAAAGAAAAATACCCGTTAATGTACGAGGATCTTTCAAATATTATTCTTGATTCCTTACTATAAAACAGTTCAGCTAAAATCCTTTACAACACAGGAATATTATTTACCTTTTTTCAGATTGTACTCCTTTATTTCCTTTATGCACTGGATCATTGCAAATAAAAAGACCACAAGTCTTGACTTATTAAAAGTCTACTTGTGGTTTTTAATCCCCTCTTTTTAGAACGATTGCTATTTAATAGACGCACTTTTATTGGCAGGAGTATCCATCACATTCTCCATATAGTTTTTACCCCATTCATACATGGAATCGAGTATGGGCATTAAGCTTTTTCCTTGTTCGGTCAATGAATATTCCACTTTTGGCGGAACAACAGGATAGACTTTTCGTTCAACAATGAGGTCTTCTTCTAGCTCGCGTAATTGGTTAATATGCATTCGTTGAGTAATGCCCGGCATAAGAGCCTTAAGCTCACCAAATCGCTTCGTTCCCTCTTTTCCTAAATGCCACAAAATCAATATTTTCCATTTACCGCCAATAACATAAAGCGTTAATTCTTTTTCACAGTTAAACATTTTGTCCTGCATACGTGACATTTGTTTCACCTCCACTTCTATATAGAACAACATACAGTATACTTTTTAACACTATGTAAAAATAAAGTGCGTACTTTTATTGTTGTTATATACGTTGTACACTTGCAATTGTTCAGCGAGAGAACATGATATCCCTTATTGCTGGCAGATACAGATAATGCACTATAAGGATAATATTACTGTAAAAGCATTATTACCCTTTGGTGATATTATCACTGTTCAACATTAAAAAAATTATAGGAGTGAATATAGATGGAATTACAATTAGCATTAGATTTAGTAAACATCCCACAAGGAATAGAGCTTGTTAAAGAAGTTGAGGAACATATTGATATCGTAGAAATCGGTACGCCGGTTGTTAT
>JAUZQA010000468.1 GCA_030705665.1 Bacillota bacterium | reverse complement strand
TGGAATAATAAATTTGCTTCATTAAATGCATAGAATTGAATGAATTGGATTAGTTGAGGCGCCGTATGCGATGAAAGTTGCACCTACGGTGCTAACAGGGGGAAAAGGGGGCGATAACTTCAAATCCTTACCTATCTGTATTAATAAAATAAATGTTATTGGTTTAAGATCATGCATGGAGAACCCTATTTCAAGTAAAAATATAGTAACCTAATTATAAATACAATATTTTTCAACTATCTGGAAGCAAAATTCTGCAGCAAAAATCTTGCTCTTTCTTTGTAATTAGAAACATTTGGTGAAATTGTTTTTTACTTATTTACATAAAAAACCATCCTAATTTAAAAGCTAATAAAGGACGGTTATTATGAACTGTTACTTATGATATTTTTAATTATAAATCCGATTAGTATTCCAGGAAAAACAAATAACATCGGTAGCCAAACAGGACCCAGTAGCACTCCAAATATCCTTAAATTTGAGGAAAAAATTAGTCCAACAGTTACAAGAAACGCGGCAAACACATATGGAAGAAAAGAACAAGGGTCTTTCCCTCCTCTTGCATCCTTCACCGCATCCCACATAGAAAAAAAGTACAAACAAGGATAAAACATCAGCCACTGATAATCCGTATGTTTTATGGCATCATCAATTTTCCCATGAAAACTTAGAAGTATGACCTGATTAAAATTGGCTTGTACATTAATCAGAAATTCAAGTATCAAAAAAATTGTGCCTTTAAAATATTGGCCGTTTAAATACTGTCCAAATCCAGGAAGTGCAATGCTCCACAGTAGTTTTTCAAAGGGGATCTTTTTCACTTATACTTACCAAAGTAACGATGTTTTTATTATATTTCTTTTGCAATTTCTTTTCTATTCGGAGCTAGTGGCGGCTGCTCTAACCATTTTTTTTGTACCATAATATTGAACCATTCTTTGGTAATCATAAGAGTTTTTAGAATGTTGGTTTCGTAAGTGGTTACAAGATCTGTTCGCATGGCTGATGCTAGACCTGTCCCATGATATGCCTGTGCGGCTTGGAACAAGAAACCAATATGATATAACATTAATTTGTCAGAAAAAGGAGAGTCCGGTGAAGTTGTCACTTCTGTTTCCCACGACTTAGGAACTGGCAAATTATCAGTGTGCAAAATTTTTGATAGGGCTTGTATTTGTCCATCAGACGCTTCCTCGGAATCCTCTAAAAACTTTCTAACTTCTTTTGATTGAGTGACTTGACTGAATGCGATAGAAAGAGTTTTCGCCATAATACTCTTTTTAAGGTTGAATGAAATACTAATGATTTCTGTTGCATTTAAACGTCTCCCTTTTCCGAAAAATCCATCTATATAATCTTGGCTAGTAATAAATTCAGGGTTCTTGGCAGGATAAAATAAAGGATCTCTTTGGAAATTACCCTTCTCCAGTAACAACTCTAAAGTTTGATGGTACATTCTTTTTCCGTCATTATCACATGAATCGTAAAAATCTCGTAAGTCTTTTCTAACTGAAACGCCTAATGAAGTGATGTGTCCTAACAATCCATGTAAAGTCATGATGTGTAAATAATTTAAGCAAAATATGTCAGTGAACAATCTCCCTGCCCCTTTATTGAGGTCAGATTCAGTAAATCCAATTGGAACTGGGAATCCCTCGTTCTCTATAAATGTTACGAGTTGTTTCTTTTGTTTTTCAAACGTTTTGATCGCATCATCAAAAATGTTTTTTATTGACTCATCTTCAATAATAGAGAACATATACCTATTTACTACATCCGTCATTGTTCCGTTTACATACTCTCCCCACAATGTTCCTATTTCGGAAGATGTGAGTTTTAAATTATTTTTGTCCATATTATCACCTCTTAGATATTATTTGATAATTTATCAATAAATATGAATTTTTTTCTAAAGGTTGATTAAATAACTTAGGATCCATTTATGTAATTTTTTCGATTTTTTCAATATTCCGCTATCGGGCGCTATAATGCAATAAGCACCATACCTTAAAGAACCGATTATATACAAAACTTTATTCACAACTTGTATATAATCGGCTTATTTTTTATTCGTGTAATGTCATAGCCGTTGCAAAAAACATTAATCCTTTTTTAGATGTTTGAGGCACTACAGTCCGTTTCGATAAGAACCGACCAGCGACTTCAAAAACGAAAACCAGATAGAATGTCTCCTATGTTAAACCTACGACCAGAGCGGCGGGTACCACGACCAGAGCGGCGACTACCACGACTAGAGCGGCGGGTACCACGACCAGAGCGGCGGGTACCACGACCAGAGCGGCGGGTACCACGACCAGAGCGGCGGCTACCACGACTAGAGCGGCGGGAACTAAGAGGACCACAACTTGGGTCTTGATACATAAAATCACTTAATCCCAAATCATCAACTTCTCTTACAGCTTCTTGGATCTCTAATGCTGAATAAACATTCATTGAAAGCACCTCCTTTAGTTCATCTAAAAAAAATGAAAGATTATTGAACCTTTCATTGCTATAACATATGTGTACGAGCGTTTTTTGTATTGGATAAAAGTTTAATTTTTTAAACTTTTCCTGTGAAAATAGACAACTTTTTGATCGATTATTCAACTAGGTTCAAAAGAATACTAGTTCTAAGATATTAGTGAGGGCATTATTCAATTTTACCTTTATTTTTATAAAGTGCATTTAAGCCTTTAGCACTGCTGTTTCTAAAGGGGGTGAAAGAATCGGAGTCATAAATGGATACTTAGATAAATTGAACATCTATATACTAATGATCAAAATATAAATGAAATTGTGAAGAATCATATATAAACTAACGGAACAGGTTACTTCAATAAGGAAAACGTTCTATTATAGGATTATGGCGAAATTTAGGAGTGGGATTATGAAGTTTCAATATATTCTTAACGGAAGTGGATGGGCAAAAGGATTTATTGAAATAAACTCTCAAAGATGTGAATTCAATCCAAGTTATTTAACCAACGCATTAGGTGATTTATTGGATAGTTTGGTTGAGTTATTAATATATGAACCTAATCCAAAAAAAAAGAAATTTAATACTGTATTTTTTGACTGGAATGAGGAACCAAACGGCTTAGAATGGGTACTTACTCGATTGGAAGACGAAAAGGTGTCCTTACGTATTAAATCTTATGATGACATTGATTCAAAAAAAGATGAACAAGGGGCTGTTGTTGTAGATACGGTTTGTACCCTTTCAGATTTACTTACTGAGATAATTAAAGAAATGGATAGTCTGCTAACAAAGCACGGCATAGTAGGTTACCCTGAAACGTGGGCAGCACACGATTTTCCTTTAAGTACCTATTTAAAATTAAAACACTTTCTCAATCTCAAAACGCAATTCGAGGTGGAATATATTCCTGGGGAACAAAAGGGATATGGAGGGTATCACAAAAGTGATTTAAACTTTGAATTGTCATTATTAACGGGGGACTTTACTTCAGGAACGGAATAATTGTATGTTCCTGTTTTTATTGTGCTAACGACACAGGTTAGTGAAAGAACGAATTCCTAATCGTTACGATTGTGCACTATCAGTTAGTGAACGATTTTTTGTCCAAAATGATAATCAGTAAAGAAGTGCCCTTGCGGCAAATTATGCATGGGCACTTTATTTCAATAGATATCC
>JAUZQA010000467.1 GCA_030705665.1 Bacillota bacterium | reverse complement strand
GCTTATTATCAATACTTGAGGGAGAGTTATTAATGGAGAAGTTTATCAGCCTGGCACATGGTGATGGCGGTGAATTAAGTCATCAGCTTATTTGTGATGTGTTTATTAAAGCGTTTGGTGATAACGAAGCAGCCTTGTTTGATGCAGCAACATTAACAATTCCCGCAGGTAAAATCGCGGTAACAACAGATTCGTTTGTAGTTAAACCAATTTTTTTTCCCGGAGGTTCGATTGGGAAATTAGCTGTTGCTGGTACAGTTAATGATTTGGCTGTAAGCGGGGCAACGCCTGTTTACTTAACCTGCGGCTTTGTAATTGAAGAGGGCTTTCCTGTTTCTGATTTAGAAAAAATTGTGACTGACATGGCATCCGAAGCAAAGAAGACGGGAGTCAGCATTGTCGCAGGAGACACAAAAGTGGTTGAACGCGGGTGTGCAGACGGTGTCTATATCAATACAACAGGAATAGGCATTTATGACGGTGATAAGGGATGCAGCCTGGCATTTGAAGAAGGAGATGCGATCATTGTTTCCGGTTCGATCGGTGACCACGGAATCGCCATTCTTACCGCAAGAAATGAATTGGGCATACATAGTCCTGTTAAAAGTGACTGTGCTTCATTAAATGGAATGCTTGGTAAAGTATTAGAGAATACAAGCAAGGTAAGGATCATGAGAGATCCGACAAGAGGAGGTTTAGCTACAACTCTTGTTGAAATCGCAGAGGATTTTCACTTAACAATGAAAATTACGGAATTAGATCTTCCAGTTAAAGAAGAAGTGAGTGGTGTTTGTGATTTGCTAGGCTTTGATCCGCTGTATCTAGCAAACGAAGGAAAAGCAATTCTTATTGTTGCTGCTGAGGAAAAAAATAAAGTAATCGATATATTGCGAGAATTCCCTGAGGGTAGGGATGCTGCTTTAATTGGATCGATTGTTGGTAAAGAAAAAGGCCAGCTTTTATTAGAAACACCGCTTGGGTCAAAACGATTGCTAACGAGACTATCCGGAACTATGCTGCCGCGTATATGTTGAGATGTTTTAAACTTGTCGATTGATAAATAGAAGCTAAAACAGTTTTTTTAATAGTAGAGTACTACTGAAACGGAACAAATATATTAGAGAATAAGGCAGACCTAAAGTGGGGTCTGTCTTTTTTTAACTTTAGGCTTAATTCCCCCTATCTACTGACCCCCAGCTTCCCCGTAAGTAACTTCTCTAATACCTGCCTCTTAGTCTATTTGATTCATTTAAATTTTGTTGGGAAATATCACTATGAATATGGTAGTAAGTCCATAATCATCTATTTTCTACTTTTTTTTACAAATATGGACATAATTTTTGAAATCTCTTCGAATCTTTATAAAGGACAGAAATAATGGAACTAACTTACCAAAAAAGAATACGGATAGGAGTAAGGGTTATTTTGACACAAGAATTAGTTTTAAATGGAGAATTGATTTTGAGCAGAAAGGAGACCCACGGAAAAAACAAGCAACCAAAAAGTGAACCGGTTTTCACTTCAAGGATTGAAAGACAAGAATATTATAAAAGTATCAGTTATTTTGATATTCGCCATGTATTTGATATCAAAGGAGTTTTAAACCAGATTCGTACAAATTGGAATACATATGTTTCACAGGTTCACCATTGGGTTCAAAAAAATGCTGTAAAAAAACTAATAGTTACTGGCATTTTTACTATTGTTTTTGGCTTGTTTGCAAGCACTTCAAGTGCAGGATTTGTTAAAGAATACACTTATCAAGTTAAAAGTGGTGAAAATATTGAAAACATCGCCGCTGAACATGGTGTTACTGCACAAGAAATATTAATTGCTAATGGGGTATCATCTATTGATGGAAAGAAAATTCTCTTACCGAAAGTACAGGATCAAACTGTTACCGCCACTGTACTTAATGTTCGATCTGAGCCGAACACAAAAAGTAGTGTCATTGGTAAATTTAAAAAGGGTGACGCTGTTAAGGTATCATTCGTGGAAAATGGCTGGGCTGGCATACTGATTAAGGGAAGACTTTGTTTTGTGAGTGCTGATTATCTTGCACTTAAACAAGCAACTGAGCCCTTATCAAGCCAAACCGCTGTTACTATGTATGTCAATGCAACAACATTGAACGTTCGGGCAGGAGCTTCTACGGGCAGTTCAATAATTGGATCGCTAAAATTAAACGATCCTGTAGCTGTGATATCTTCCAATAATGGTTGGGCTCAGATTACATTCAATGGCAAAACAGCATTTGTTAGTGAAAAATATATAACGAAAAATGAACCAACAAGCAATATAAATAATAAATTGATAAACACAAATTCATATACCATTAAAAGCGGGGATACTTTTACGAAAATCGGAAAAACATTCGGTATCTCAGTTTCTTCGATACAAGAACTCAATACAGGAGTTGACTCATCAAAGTTGAAAATTGGACAAATCATCAAGATTCCTCCAATTTCTCGCTCTGGTTCTACTTCTACTTCTACTAAAAATCAAATTCTGATATCAGCTCAATTGTCAGGGGTGGATCCTCAAGGAACCTTCCGGTTTATCACGTCAAATGGTACTACATATGCCGCAAAAGCATCGGGGAATATGATCAACGAATTATTTAATCATCAAGGAGAAAACGTAACCCTAAAACTTGAAGGGAACAGGGGTAGCGCAATGACTTTAGTATCTCTACAATAAATTATTGGAAGAAAAGAAGCCCCAGTTGAGGCTTCTTTTTTTATAAATAATGAAAATAAATGTTGATTTCGTTTTTTTCATATACGTGAAATTTATCACAAGAAATAGAATACATTTCTAATATAATTGTTATGTAGTAAATATTTAGGGAGGGATTCATTTTGATGCCTGAAAAATTTTTAGAGGTATTAACGTATGAGGGAGTAGCATCCATTGTAACTCAAGGGCATGGGGAGCCTCATTTAGTTTGTACCTGGAATAGCTATATTCAAGTTTTAGATAACGGAAAATTGCTATATCCTGCTGGTGGCATGAATGCAACAGAAGTAAATCTAGAAAAAAACAATAAAATTCAAATGGCAGTAGGGAGCAAAGAAGTAGATGGGTTTCATGGACCAGGAACTGGGTTCCGAATTGAAGGAACTGCTGCTTTTATAAAATCAGGACCTGAATTTGAAGTAATCAACCAGAAATTCCCTTGTTCAAGAGCTGCCTTTGAAATTACGGTTGATTCCATTACCCAAACTTTATAGAGAATTCGCTCTGCATACCAATTTGTTACATAACATGTTGATCCATGTTGGATATGGGAGAAGCATTAAAGGGACTTTTGATCATAAAAATCAATGCACAACTTAATCAAAATGTCGAACCGATAACAAAGAGTGGGCTTTTTGCGGGTCATTCTTCAATGCCAACCTGTATGGCCAGTGCATCCCACACTAATCGCAGATCTCGAACAAGGGCACTATTTCAACAAATGATTTTAGACCTATGGACGTAACCTATAACAAAAAATGTGGGATGAAGTATATGGGAAGTGGCTTAGCTGGTAATACTACGAATATCCAGCTAATAGGAGTTCAGTAAAGGTTTGATCGTATAGAAGAAAATTTAAAGCTGTGGCGGCAAGTAAATTCGCTTTCTTCTGGGGTACAAAAAGAAAATTAGGAAGTAACT
>JAUZQA010000466.1 GCA_030705665.1 Bacillota bacterium | reverse complement strand
GAGCGAATGGCTAGTTCTTACTCGACGGGAATCCCACCCGTTATATGATACGACCTAAGCTTGGCCGCACAAGCGCCCAATCGTTTGGGTGCTTTGTTTTCATTTTCTATACCTAAGGTAAAATGATTTTCGAGTAGATTGCCAGCGTCACTTTCAGTTGGACGAATATTACGGGCTTCCTAGATTTTTCCCATTCCCTCACTTCGTAAAATATCCCGCTATAGCCGGAAAACTCCTGAATTCCTTTTTCATGTCCCGAAACGTATAGACACCACTTTCTCTAGTAAGCTCAAATTCTAATGGATATTCGTGACAGTTTAAAGGGGTCCTATGAAATGACTGGTGGTAGAATTGGATGGCCTCATCCTCACTTCTTGCAAAGATAAACACAAAAGTCTTTTGGTCCATCTTCAAGGAATAGATACGAGTTTTTTGTATACCTAATACATTGTTTTCGATCAACATCGATACTTTCTGTTGATCCGCTTGGTTATAATCTATTTTAGAAGCGTCGTCATCCAATGAAATTTTCTTCTCCGTTAGTAAATGGTAGATGTAATAGATTAATACGGTTTCTTCATAATAGAGACAATCCTGGTACACTTCTTTTACAAGCATGTGTTATCCCCTCACTTAGTGATTTTTTTCATAATTCATCCACTTACACTACGAAGATATTAGAGCTTATCCCAAATTCACAAACTTCCCATAACACTTATGAAATCCCAGCTCGACTGTCCCGGTAGGCCCATTGCGATGCTTAGCAAGAATGACTTCAAGCTTGTCTTTTTCGAGAGAATCCTTCGCGTAATAATCATCGCGGTATAAAAAAGCAATTAAATCTGCATCTTGCTCGATTTGGCCGCTTTCCCGCAAATCTGAGAGAATCGGACGCTTGTCCTGGCGGCTTTCAACCCCTCGGCTCAATTGGGACAAGGCAATGACCACGACATTCAACTCCCTCGCCATCATTTTTAGTCTTCTGCTGATCTCACTAATTTCTGCCTGACGAAATTGCCTTGAGTTTTGATCTCCCTCGAGTAGCTGCAGGTAATCAATCACCACAAGGATCCTTTTCTCTCCCCCGTATTCCCTGCGGATTTTTCGTACCTTCGACCAGATGTAGGCGACATCCATGCTTGCTCGATCAAAAATATGTAAATTTACGTTGGTCATCTTCCCGATCGCATCCGAAAAATTTTGCCAATCTTCCTCATGAAACTCTCGTTTAGGATTTTTCATTTTTAGACTGTCGATTTTACCGGTCAGCCCTGCCAAACGTTTTAATAGTTGTTTCTTTGACATCTCAAAGGAAAAAAACAAACTAATATCCTCCCTGGCTGCGTTTAACGCGATATTCAAGGCAAATGCCGTCTTCCCCATACTGGGACGGGCACCGATGATCACCAAATCGGATTCTTGAAAACCGCCTGTCAATCGGTCTAAATAGTGAAAGCCTGAAGGGATGCCAACGATCTCACCAAGATCCTTTTCACAATCCATATACAAATCTATTAAAGAATTCCTTATTTCTCCGGTATCATCATCGATCTGTTCCTGTTCAACCGCCATTAGGTCTTGAATGCCTTCGTTCAGTGTTTTTGTGATATCCTTTTCTCTGGTATTCTCCATGATTTTCTCGGTTATTTGAATGACTCTTCGCTTTTGTGCATATTCCAGGACTAACTTCTGGTAATATCCGAAATTGGCTGTTGTTCGTAGACTTGCCTTTACCTCCATGACATAGCTTACGCCGCCAACTCCCTCCATTCCCTGGGGACCCAGTTCTTCGATCAAAGCGATCTCATCAATGGGCTTTCCTTTTTCGTCCAGACTGCAAATAGCTCTATAAAGCTGCCTTAGTCTAGGGGAATACAGCTGTTCCGGACGAATCGTGCATTCTTTTAAGAGCTCCGGTTCTGAAAAGAACGCACCGACAAATGCTGTTTCCGCCTCCAGACTATACGGTTCGAATCCTTCCATGTTGATCCCTCACAATCCCTAATATCTTGTCAATTTTAGCTGTTTCTCTTCTTACCGTTTCCTCGCTTGCCAGCTTTACTTTTGGATAGATAATCTGTCTGGTCTCTTCCAAGTTTGGAATCGAATTCCAGCTAATAGCTTTTGGAACCAAGTCCGATACTTTGGGCGGATATGGAAATTTACTCACAAAGCTCAACAAGTTTCGTTTCAAGTCTTCAAACTCGTAGTTTTTCAAGGCTTCATACCATACATCCACTTTCTCTTGGTCCACTTCAAATTGGTCATAGTACGATCGAATCGTCGACATTAATGAATACGTCTCCCGCTTAGTCATCTAAATTCAAATCCTCCTCGGTTATTTTTTTCTTCTTAAATCCTTTCTGGTTTAGGTATGATTCAAATTTGGTTCCAAATAACGTTTCCGGTCTTAGGAATTTATTCCAGTGTGGATCATCCAACCATTCTGCTGTCTTGAGATCGATGACTTTTTTAAAATCAACTAAGGTATATCCTTCGTTCATTCTGGCTTTTATCACTGTTTTCGTTTTCTTTGTCGTTGGTTTGTAATTTGAATGTGTTTTGTGATTGAGGTAGTCGAGGATCTCGACAATAGGTATTTCTTTTTTTGAAGTATTCTCTGTAGTAATCTCTGGTATTGCTTGGGTAAGGACCGTACCTTCGACGATACTTTCCGTAACGTTCGATGGTTCATCTAGACCCGTTGAGGACATGGTGTTTGAACTGGAATGTACGGTCTCTGTATTGGTTCCAGATAGACTTTGTTCCGGTGAAACCTTTGATGGATCGAACAGAGACAATTCTAAGAGATCCAATTTTTCATAGTTAATGGTGTACCATTTCGTTTTATCCATTTTTAAAGCATTCCAATTTCCCGATATTAGTAGTCCTTGTTTTTCCAGTTTTAAAAATGAACGTTTAATGGTCGTTTCCGACCAAAAGGGGAATTGCTTCTGCCATTCTTGGTATGTGTTGTAAATCCATTTGCGCCCTTCGATCACGTGTGCGCCTTTCTTCGTTAACCAATAATTAATCTGTTGTAAAATAATGGCTTCCCGTAAACCAATTTTCATTGCTAAAGAAGGAAGAATAACTAGCGGGTTTTCCTTTGTTACTAATACCTTTTTCAATAACCTCTCCTCCATTTCGAGTAGCCGATGACCCCTTTTTCCTGCTCCGTCCATCGGGTCAATATTCTTTCACCTTCTATATACAAACGAATGGGCTAAAAGGACAGGTTAAAAAAATATTTTTTAGCTATAGATGTGTGAAATTTGGTTTTTGATTTCCGCGTGCAATGGGAAGGAGCCTCATCTTCAATCTATTGGCTACCTTCACAGCTATTTTTTCTTCCTTTCGGTCGCCAACAAGCTCTATTGACTACAACAAAACCTAATTTTTCGCCTTCTCGGTCGTCAATAAGCTCTATTGACTACCACGAAACCTAACTTTTCGCCTTCTCGGTCGTCAATAAGCTCTATTGGCTACTGCGAAACCTAATTTTTTGCCTTCTTGGTCGTCAATAAGTTCTATTGGCTACCTCCACAGTTAATTTTTATCCTTCACAGTCGTCAATGAGTTTGAAAAAAATCAACAAAGTCCTAACACTGCCTAAATATAAAAATGCCAGGCACCAAAAAACACAATTTTGAATCGTGTTTTT
>JAUZQA010000465.1 GCA_030705665.1 Bacillota bacterium | reverse complement strand
GATTAACAAAATTGCAAGTAAAACACCGCCAAAAAGAGTCCTCATTCCCGCAAACAATAGAGGAGGGGTAAAGTTCAAGGCAATTTTATAAATAGGCCAGGAAATACCCCATACAACTACAAGAAAACCAATAAGGCTAACCGTTTTAATACGTGACATTTCCTTCAAGATGACACTTCCTTTTAAGATATATATAAAATAATCCATCAAATAATACAACAAATATATTTCGTATTTCAAATTAAATGCCTATGAACTTTTTTCCAGAAAAAAACTGGATGAATTCATTTCCATCCAGTTAGAAAGCTGTTATCATTTCGTTGTGAAATTCACCGATAAAGTTGGACTCAGGCCTAAATATTACATTCTTTTCTGATTGTTCTAGTACATGGGCACTCCAGCCAACCACCCTGCTGGCACTAAAGGTTGGTGTAAATAACTCTGGTTCCATTTGAATGGCATTCATGATGGCTGATGCATAGAATTCAACATTTGTGTAAAGGGACCGTCCAGGTTTAAATTCTTGTAACAGTTCGATACCAATTTTTTCAACATTGACAGCTAAATCAAGCCATGGGTCCTGGCCAGCAAAATCAATTAATTTGGCTTTTAATGCTACTGCTCGAGGGTCAACCGTTTTGTATATCCTGTGTCCAAATCCCATTAATTTTTCACCATTAGCCAGCTTCGTGCGAAGGACTTTCTCAGCATTACCCATCATATGGATTTCATTTAATAAGTCGATTACCTCAGAAGGTGCACCGCCATGTAGTGGTCCTTTCATTGTCCCAATTGCAGATGTGATCGCCGAGACAAGATCAGACTCTGTCGATACCGTTACTCTTGCTGCAAAAGTAGAAGCATTCATTCCATGTTCCATCGTTAAAATCATATAGGTTTCCAAGGCATTGGTGTGTGCTTTGGAAGGTACTTTCCCGTTTAACATATAAAGGTAATTTTCTACATGACTCAAGTCTTTACTTGGGCGTATAAAAGGTTTTCCCTCCAACTGATGTTTTCGATAAGCGATCATTGTTGGAAAAAGGGCAGTTAATTTTATGGCTTGTTCCACGGTTGGCTTCCAAGTATAATCCTTTCCTCCTATAGCGGAAATGGCTGTTCGAAGCACACTCATCATGTCCATTTCAGCAGGAAGAAGAGATAATAATTCCTCTACATGTTTTGGAAGTTCACGATTACTGGTTAATTGATCTTTTAAAAATTTTAATTGTTCCTTATTTGGGAATACTCCAAACCAAAGCAGATAGGCGGTTTCCTCAAAAGAATACTTTTTGGTAATTTCTAATATGTTATAGCCGCGATAGCTAAGTACACCTTTTTCTCCATCGATATGACTGATTTTCGTTTCCGCCGCAACAATACCTTTTAATCCAGGAATATACATCAAAAATTCCCCTTTCATTTTTAAAAACTATTTTATAAAATAAAAATAATTATGAAAATTAATTATTTCTAATTATTTCAATTAATATTTTTAATCAGAAGGAGTTCTAGAATGGAATTAGCTTGGTTAAATACATTTCTAACCGCTGCCCAATGCGGAAATTTTCGAAAATCAGCAGAGCTTTTATATATCTCACAGCCTTCTGTAACTGTTCATATTAAGCAATTAGAAAATGAATTGGGTGTGCAATTATTTGAACGGGATAAAAAGAAAATGAGATTAACCGAAGAGGGAAAAAGATATTTTGAACATGCAAAGAAATTAATAGAGATCTATCAAAACGGTCTGGATGACTTACAATCTTTTAAGCAGGGGTATACAACAAAACTATCATTGGCCATTTCACCATTGCTTGTTGATACAATCCTTCCATTTGTCCTAAAAACATATTTAAATAAGAATCCACAGGTGGAGATTTCTGTGAAAATTGTCGAGTCAACAGATATTGAAGCTTCCGTCTTGAATGAAGAGGTTGACCTTGGGTTATCCTGCTTAAACACCGTCCATTCCGATTTAGTGTGTGAACAATTGTATAGCCATAAGGTTATCTTGGTTACTTCGCATGATGGCATGGATTTTGATTCGGCTCCGCCAGTAGACGAAGAAACTGTTCTTACCTCAAATTTTCTTTTGACACATAATCATCATGCCTATTGGGACAATCTCTGCCGTTTGGTAAAAAGAAATTACCCATCTGCGAAAATGATGAAGGTATCGCAGGTCCATATAACAAAGAAATTTATCATGGAAGGATTAGGTGTTTCTTTTTTGCCTCTTTGCACGGTTAGAAGGGAGCTTTTAGAAGGAAGAATGATTGAAGTTCCATGCAGTGTGATTGAACTGCCTCAAGCAAATACCTATGCAGTTATGAAATTTCAGCATACGAAGCAAAGAAAGTTTTTAGAGTTTCTTTTGAATTATCAGTTGTAAAGGGGAAAAATAGTTTAAATTCTATAAAAGAAGATTCTAAAATTCTGATTACAACAAGAAAGGGAATTTGCCAATGTCAAGAAAGATTGTATTAAATACCGTAGCTTATCAAGAGATTTTGAAAGAGAATCCCCGCCAAGCTGAATTAATCCCGGAAATCAAATCACTAGGAATCGATCATGTTGAGATCCGCAAAGAATATTTAACACGTGGCGAGGAGGAACTAAAGGAAATTGCTGCTGTTGCAAAGGAACAACAAGTTACGCTTTATTACTCAGTACCAGATGAGACTTTTATAGATTCAAAAGTGAATCCCAAGCTGGAAGAGTATTTTAAAGAAGCAGCTTTTTTAGATGCCTTTCAAATGAAATTAACCTTAGGAGATTTGGACAAGTTAACTAAACAAATGGCTGAACAGTTGAATGACTGTTTACACCGTTTTTCAACTAACCTCACCATTGAAAATGATCAGTCCTTGGAAAGAGGAAGTGCAAAGAGACTGAAAGCATTTCTGGAGGAAGCAGAAGGCTTTGGTTTAACGCTTGGTTTAACCTTTGATGTGGCCAATTTTGTTTATTTAAATGAGAATCCGATTGAAAGTGCAAAGGTTCTCAAACCCTATGTTCAATATGTACATATAAAAAATGTTTTTAAGCAGGATGGAAAGCTTGTAGCAACAGATATGGTGTCTGGGGATTTAGATATAAAAGCTATTTTAAATGAATTTCCTGAGTCAGTACCATGTGCAATTGAATACTCTTGTGGCAGCGAAAGTTCCATCAAACAAAAAATTAGG
Source organism: Bacillota bacterium (assembly GCA_030705665.1). The sequence continues at coordinate 478 of JAUZQA010000465.1, read as the reverse complement.
GATGATAAAACAGAAATTCAAAGCTGGGTTCCTATCGAGAACTAATCAGGGGAATGTTATGTGGGAAGAGTTCAGGAAAAAGGTCAGGTTAAATCGCTTGCTCAAATCAGAAAAAGTACTTTATAAATTTATAAAGGAAAAAATTAAGCGAAGTTCCGCTGACTCAAAAGAGCTGCAGCGGCTTCGCTACTGCAGATTACGAGGATTAAAGAATGCAAGTGAAAAGGCACTTCTTACTGCAACCTGTCAAAATATAAAAGATTGCATCACACTTAGCAAGATTAGAAAAAGTGTGTTGCAATACTTTAGGTTGATTTGGCACCCGGTTAATTGGAGTGGAGGGCACTCGACTCCTGCGGGATCAGAGGGCACTGGAGACCCCACAGGCGCCTAAGCGCCGAGGAGGCTCCAGGACCTCCCCGCGGAAAGCGAGTGACCGGAGCGGAAATCAACCGGCTCAATAGCAGGGGATATCCAT
>JAUZQA010000464.1 GCA_030705665.1 Bacillota bacterium | reverse complement strand
CCTTGATGCTCCTACGGCCCCTCCCAAAACTTTTGCTAATTCTTTTAATGGCTGAAATCCTTCTGCACTCTTGACACCGCGGCCGCCTGAAACAATTACTTTTGCTTCTGAAAGGTCAACACCTTCACTCAATTTTTTCACAACATCCTTGATAATGGTGCGAAGGTCTTTGATATCAACCGGAAGAGAAGTAATTTCTCCTTTTCGGTTTTCATCTTTTTCTAATGGGGCAATATTATTGGGCCGGACTGTTGCAAAAATTAATCCGTCCGTCACTATTTTCTTTTCAAACGCTTTTCCAGAGTAGATTGGCCTTGTGAAAACAATATTCCCTCCCACAGCCTCTACGTTCGTGGCATCAGATACCAATCCGGAAGAAAGCTTGGCTGCAATCTTTGGGGTAAGGTCTTTTCCTAAAGCGGTATGTCCTGCGATCAATCCTTCAGGTTTTTCAGTGTTGATCACGGCGAGAAGCGCTTGTGAAAAGCCATCAGCCGTATATTGTTTTAATTTTTCATTTTCTACGACAATAACACGATCTGCCCCGAAAGAGAGTAAGTCTTGTGCTAACCCGCTCACATTTTCGCCAATTAATACACCGACAATCTCTCCTCCTTCGGAAACTATTTTTGCTGCAGCGATCGATTCATATGATACGTTACGAAGTGACCCGTCACGGGCTTCACCTAATACTAAGACTTTTCTAGCCATTCTATTCCCTCCTGTTTTTCTTAAATCTTCATTAAATTACTTTTGCTTCTGTGTGCAGCAGCTGAACAAGTTCTTTTACTTGGTCAGTTATTTCTCCTGAAAGAACCTTTCCTGCCTCTTTTTTAGGCGGTAAATAGAGTTCGATTGTTTTTGTTTTAGCTTCCACATCGTCCTCATCAAGATCAAGATCATCTAGTTCAAGTTCATCAAGCGGCTTCTTTTTCGCTTTCATAATCCCTGGCAGTGATGGATAACGAGGCTCGTTTAAGCCTTGCTGGGCAGTGACTAAAAGCGGAAGGTTCGCCTCAATTACTTCTGAATCTCCTTCGACATCTCGGGTTACTGAAGCCTTTTGTCCGTCAATTTCAAGCTTTGTAATTGTCGTTACATAGGAAATGCCCAACAATTCGGCTACGCGGGGACCAACTTGTCCTGAGGCACCATCAATGGCAACATTGCCCCCTAAAATTAAATCAGCATTTTTATCTTTCAAATATTCAGCAAGAACTTTTGCGGTTGTATATTGGTCGGTATTTTCGACATCGTCTTCAATATTAATGAGTACAGCTTTATCCGCACCCATTGCTAACGCCGTGCGCAATTGCTTTTCTGATTCCTCATTGCCGACAGTAATGACCGTCACTTCACCACCATTTGCATCGCGTACTTGAATGGCTTCTTCAATTGCGTATTCATCATATGGATTTATAATAAATTCCGCCCCATCCTCGTTGATTTTCCCTCCAGAAATAGAGATTTTTTCTTCAGTATCAAACGTTCTTTTCAGTAAGACAAAAATATTCATGGTATCCTCCCTAATTCACACTTTTTGAAATTTTTAGATATTTATTTTCAAAAAAATTTAATTTCCTTTAAAGTTGGGATCTCTTTTTTCTAGAAAAGCTTGAATCCCTTCTTTAGCATCATTTGAGATAAACACCCTTCCAAACAGTTCTGCTTCTTTATTAACTCCTTCATAAAACGTGTTTGGTTTGGAGAAATTCAATAATTGAATTGCTGCACTTAGGGCAACTGGACTTTTTTGCGCAATTTTTTTCGCCATTGTCATGGCTGTTTCGAAAACATCTTTTTCAGGGCAGGCCATGTTTGCTAAACCAAATTCAACTGCATGGGTACCTGAAATTGGTTCAGATGTAAATAACATTTCTGCAGCTTTAGCAGTCCCTACATATCTCGGCAATCTTTGTGACCCTCCAAATCCCGGAACTAAGCCCAGCTGCAGCTCTGGTAATCCCAGTTTTGCATTTTCACTAACAATCCTGATGTGGCAGGCCATCGCTAACTCAAGACCGCCGCCGAGTGCCGCACCATGTATTGCAGCAATAATAGGTTTTGGAAACCTTTCCATTCGTTCGAATAAATCTTGACCAACTTTGCCAAGCTTGGAGAAATCCTCCATGTTTTCGACATTTGTAAACTCTTTTATATCAGCACCTGCAGAAAAAAAGCGCCCATCCCCATGAATAAGAATAACCCGTATTTGATCATTGGCCTCTATATCATCCATTGCGGATGATAATTCCCTCAGCATCCATTGTGATAAGGCATTTGCAGGAGGCCGTTGTAAGGTAATCGTTGCAATTTGCTGTTCAATTTGTACCTGTAAATATTCCAATCCCATCTCTCCCCTTTTGGACTTTTTGTCGTTAACTGCCGCATCCTTTTATAATCAAATGATGAATTTGGCCTGCTAACGCCTTTAAATCATACTTTTCCTCGTTCATTACCCACGTTGTTGCCATTTCATCAATGGTGCCGAAGATCATTTGTCTGGCAAGACGTACATCCAATTCTTTTGAAAACTCCCCTTTTTCTATTCCTTCTAAGACAATATTATCGATTACCTGTAGATATCCTTTAAGGATTTCATTAATTTTTAATCGCAGTTCTTTATTTGTTTGACGCAGCTCTAACTGAGTTACGACTGCCAGATGATGATCGCTCGAGAGCATGGAGAATTGTGATTCAATTAATGATAATAACTTCTCTGTTGCTGTCGTTTTTCCTGCAATAATATTTTGAATTTTTTCTACAAAATCCCCCATTTTCTCCTTGAAAAGTGAAATAAGGATATCTTCTTTATTTTTAAAGTATAAGTAAATCGTTCCATCTGCTACGCCAGCTTGTTTCGCAATTTTTGAGACTTGCGCCTGATGGTAGCCATTTTCTGCTATAACAACTACTGCAGCATCAATAATTTGCATGTATTTTGGGCTATTCTTTCGCAAACTTTTCTCCCCTTACTAAATAATCTGATTAATTCGCCTGCTTTAGAGTTAAGGGAAGCGAATTAAGATTCTATGGTAAAATCTTATTCTATTCATTGAATGAGTAGTCATTCATAATTTAATAGTAAATAGTGATATAATAGCTGTCAAGATAACAAATTCAAAAAGCGGAAGCAAAAAGAGCCATTAATTTGGCCCTTTTTTGCTATGCTTGCTTTTTGGCTTCTTCCGCTATTTTTTTCAAATCTTCATCAATCAAAACCCTTCTTAAAATTTTTCCAACTGCTGTTTTGGGAAGTTCCTTTTTAAATTCGTAAATTCGCGGTACTTTATAGGCTGCAAGATACTTTCTTGTAAACTGATTAAGTTCCTCTGCTGAAAGATGTGCACCTTCTTTTAGAACTACATATGCTTTAACCGTTTCACCACGGTATGGGTCGGGAATTCCCGCAACAATCACCTCTTGAATATCTGAATGTTCATAAAGCACCTCTTCAACCTCACGCGGATAAATGTTGAAGCCTCCGGCGATGATCATATCCTTTTTCCGATCAACAACATAAAAATAGCCGTACTCATCCATATAACCAAGGTCCCCCGTAAAAAGCCAGCCATCCTTTAGTACTTGATCCGTTTCCTCCGAGCGGTTCCAATAACCTTTCATGACCTGTGGACCTTTAACAGCTATTTCCCCAATCTCACCGGGAGGT
>JAUZQA010000463.1 GCA_030705665.1 Bacillota bacterium | reverse complement strand
CTGTATCATTTTTATTATAACACATTATCAGTTGCATTTTGGGTCTTTGCTGCATTTGATCATGTCTAGTGAAAAGTTGAAACGGTCCGGTTTGTTCGTAATGACCCCGTCAACACCTAAGGATAAGACCGCAGACATATCATTTTGTTCATTTATAGTCCATGGATGGACAAGAAGGCCGTTTTGATGAGCAATCCTTATTAGTTGAGGAATAACCATTTTTTTATCCGGGCCAATTCCATATGCATATTTGGAAATTCGCTTCAATTCCTCCTTCAAATCTATACCTTCAAGTGTATGCCTTGAGTAAAGCTGAACCACTTTGACGTCAGGAGCCAATTTTTTAAATTCGCGAAGACTGCTTTCACTCTGTGATTGAATAATAAGATTTTTTTTATAAAGTACGCCCTTTTCACGTAAAATGTTAACCAGTGGCTTTTCTATTCCCTGTTCTGCCTTTATATCGATACATAATCCAGCTTTTCCATCTCCCTTCCGCTTCATAAATTGAATAACTTCTCCCAATGTAGAAATATGCTGCTGCTTGTAGTCTTGGCGTGCCTTGTTCTTATAAGCTTTATTAAACCATGATCCGGCATCGAGATGACGAATTTCATCAAGGTTAAAATCCTTCACAAGCCAAGGGGAACGTTGCGGAAAAATTTTCTTTGCATTGGTTGTTCTTCGCAACGACTTATCATGCACGACAATAAGGTGGCCGTCTTTTGTCTTTTGAACATCCAGTTCTATATAATCAACATGCATTCTTAACGCCCGTTTAAAAGCAGCCAACGTATTTTCAGGTCCGTATTCAGATGCACCCCGATGAGCCAATACCACAACATTGTCGACAATCGGTATTAATGAATGTTCATCCTGAATCAACCTATTTTGCATAAGCAGTTCAATAAACATAGAAATCATGAAAGTCATACAAAAAGAGAGATAAACAATTCTAAAAATCAAACTCTGCCTCATTTTTTATTCATCTCCTATATGTTGCAAAAATAAATTTAACACTATAGGCGAAGCACAATTTCATTTTTCGGGATGATTACTGAGTTTTTATTTATTAATTTGCACAAATAAACTGGGTTTTATGTTATTTTACCGAAAAACCGAAGATCATTAAAAAACCTTTAAACCAAACAAGGTCTAAAGGTTTTTTAATGCTGTTTTATTTGCGAACAAGTCTACTCCTTTGAATCAAAAATCTTATCTAAACAAAATACTTTCGCATGCAATCAATAACAGAATAATACCACTAATGATTGTTCCAAATTCGCCCAACGAGAAGGAACCGATTCGGATATTTGCGGCTTTACGTCCAAGTGCAACACCTGCCCACACCATTAAGAAACTTCCCACCGCAGCTGTCAATGATATTGCTAATGGTGACAATCCAAACAAGCCAGCACTTAAACCATTTGTAATAGCATTTGCAGACAGGGCCACACCAAGAACACAAGCCTCCTTAAGCCCAATTTCTCCAGATTGATCCATATCTGCCCGTTCAGGATTCTTCAAAATAGTTCTTACCTGGTTCATATCTTTGGGAATTTCTTTTTCTGTACGAGTTTTACGTGGTACTGCCAGTAAAATAATTCGAATTCCTATTACAACCAGCAGGAAAGCTCCAATCAAAATTGGGAAGACGCCTGGGAGCACCGAGGATATCCATTTACCGAATACGATACCGAATTCACTAAATAGAAAACATATGACAGCGATTATAAGGTTTGCCCAAATACCGATACGAATCCCTTGTATTCCATAGGAAATACCTACACCCAAATTATCTATACTTGAAGATAGGGCAAAGGCAAGAATGACTAGCCAAATCATTTATTACACTTCCCTTCTTTTGCCAACATGTTATGAGAAGGAGAAGTAAATGTTCCTTATTGGGAAGAAAATTGTAAGAATCAGTGTGGCAGAGCCTTCTTTATGTCTATGTTTGTGAAATCCCCATCATGCAGCCCATCAAAGAAATGTTTGCAAAGGAATAAGAATAACATTTGATAGCACACAGTCCTAAGCTTATTTTTTAACTGCCTAAACCAGTACCATCCCTTAAATGGAAATCGGTATCGATAGAAAATATAATTAGAATTATAATTGCTGTTATGCTCAATATCTTAGAAAACAAGGTAAAATGATTACATCAGTGTTATTTTGAAAAGGAAGGAAGTGAACGAATAAAGTGAAGACCAAAAATAGCTTTTTCATTTTATTTCTCGTGATGTTTCTAGTTTATATCGGGTTCGGTATTATAATTCCGGTCCTTCCCTTTTATGCTCAAAACATGGGGGCCTCCCCGACTGAACTTGGCTTGTTAATGGCTGTCTATTCTTTATTACAACTGATATTTGCCCCGATGTGGGGTAGAATGTCAGATAAAATGGGCCGCAAGCCCGTTATGTTAATAGGGATAGCGGGGCTTGCTGTATCCTTCTTTATTATGGCTGTTTCATCGAAATTATGGATGCTGTTTGCAGCACGTATTATTGGAGGTTTCCTTTCAGCAGCAAATACGCCAACAGCAATGGCCTATGTCGCAGATATTACTACCCCTGAAAACCGAGGAAAAGGAATGGGGATCGTCGGAATGGCGATAGGTTTTGGATTTGTCTTCGGTCCAGCTATAGGCGGCATTTTTTCAAAAGCAAGCTTAGGCATGCCTTTTTACATTGCTGGTTTCTCTTCACTTATCACTTTTTTGCTCGTTCTCGCTTTGCTCCAGGAGTCTTCAACAGAAGAAAGCAGGAGAGAACATTCACAAAAAAATACATCTCTATGGCAGGCTTTCACTGGAGCCTTATCAATTTTATTTATTTTACAATTATTTATCTCTCTTTCGCTCTCTGGTTTGGAGGCAACCTTTGCTTATTTTGCCGCGAAAAAAGCTGGAATGAATGCAACCCAAATGGGTTATATATTTATGATTATGGGTCTTGCCGGAGCGGTTGTCCAAGGAGGATTGATGGGGACCTTAACTAAAAAATATGGAGAAGGTGCCGTTATTCAAGGCGGTATTATCGTATCCGCAATTGGCTTTGCATTAATTCTGCTTGTCCATAACTTTGTGACCGCAGCCATTTATTTAACTATTTTTGGCATTGGCAATGGTGTAATCCGTCCAAGTATTTCATCTTTATTAACAAAAACCTCAACCACAGGACATGGAAGTTCAACTGGCCTATTGTCTTCCTTTGATTCACTGGGAAGAATTATTGGTCCTCCATTAGGAGGCTGGCTGTTCTCTATAGCTATTGGCCTTCCTTATATTTCGGGAGCGATTATCTCTGTCTTTGCCTATGTTCTTTATCTGGTCTATCGGGTAAAGGTAAAACAAAACATAACAGCATGATTATAAGAAGGACCGGGCAAACTGCCCGGTCCTTTTTTTGGTCAAATTAGCTCCAATTTCCTGTTATACACTTTTATTAGCTGAAATTTAATTGCTATCCGATATTTTTGTCACGAAGTGTTCAAATCTTTTTGACTTGTTTGTGAACAGATTCATTAAGAATTCCCAATTTAAAATTAATGAATTTATAATAACGATATTAATAAGTTGATTACATTGTTAATCACTTTCAATAATTCACACTAAATAAGAAAAATTGTTTTGTTTATTGTAGAAGACTTAGAAGTCGCTGGAGGAAATTTTAAATGAG
>JAUZQA010000462.1 GCA_030705665.1 Bacillota bacterium | reverse complement strand
TTTTTCTATATCTTCACAAATTCCACACAACTTCTCTATAACTTCTACAAAACTTTTATTTATATTATAAATAACTTAATTGAAGAGTAAGGTTCACCTGCTCTTTTCTTAAAACTTCCCATAATATTTGATTGGCGCTGAGACGCCAATCTTTTTTTTTGCCTGCAGAAGGAATTTTCTAGCCAATCCAATCACAATCAGGATTATTTAAATCCATGTGCCTTGGAATTTTTCCTTCTTCCATTTCTCCTTCATCACATAGATAATAATGGCGGATTGGTTTCAGATCATCGTCTAATTCATAGACAAGTGGAAGGCTATTCGGGATATTCAGGCTGACCACCCCATCATCCGGAATGTTGTCCAGATATTTGACAAGTGCTCTTAGTGTATTTCCATGGGCAGAAATAATGATCCGTTGGTTTTCCTTTAAACTAGGCACAATCTTTTCCTTCCAATACACCAATGAACGTTCTTCAGTATCAAGAAGGCTTTCTGTATACGGAATTCTCTCTTTTCCAATACCTGCATATTTAGGGTCCTGCAAGTCACACAAATGAGCTTCTTCTGAAACATCGGGAGGCCGAATGCTGGCGGACCGCCTCCATTCATTTACCTGCTCTTCACCGTATTTTGCCTTAACTTCATCTTTATTAAGTCCCTGTAATGCTCCATAATGTCTTTCGTTCAGTCTCCAGGATTTATGGACAGGAATCCAGACTAGATCCATTTCATGAAGGATAATCCACAATGTCCGAATGGCGCGTTTAAGTACAGAAGTGTGTGAGGCATCAAAAACAAAGCCGTGTTTTTTTAGAATCCTGCCAGCTTCTCTTGCCTCATTGTATCCCGCGTCTGTTAAATCAACGTCCATCCAACCCGTAAATCTATTCTCTAAATTAAATTTGCTTTGACCATGACGAATAAAAACAAGGGTTTTCAATTAACTCACCTGCCGTCTTCGAAATTTGTTACCATGGAGCGCATTTTTTTGCTCTGATGGTAACAAGAACCAGAATCTTGTGCCCATAGAGAGCATTTTAGAGTTCTGATGGTAACAATAACCGTAATCTCGTGCCCATTTAGAGCAAATCTGGTGTCTGATGGTAACGAGAACCAGAACCTCGTGTCCAAGGAGCGCATATCTGATTTCCAATGTTCACAAGAACATAGCATGTTTGCTGTTCTTTTTAAAAATACCCAATCTGAGTAAATTTTACTAATAAGTATCACACTATGATTATTATCAAATAAGGAGTGAACAGACCAAATATGTTTAAACCGACAGCTGGTGAAAAATTAATTGAATTGCTCATTGAATGGGGAGTAGACCATATTTATGGGATGCCCGGTGATTCCATCAATTCAATTATTGAACCATTGAGAAAAGCAAAAGATAAGTTAAAATTTATCCAAGTAAGACATGAGGAAGCAGGAGCGTTAGCAGCGGCAGCCTATGCTAAATTAACGGGGAAAATAGGGGTTTGCACAGCGATTGCTGGCCCTGGAGCTATTCATCTGTTGAATGGGTTATATGATGCAAAGCTGGACCGCGTACCCGTCCTTGCTATTGCAGGGCAGGTGGAATCAGATTTGCTGGGGACTGACTCCTTCCAAGAAGTCAACCTGGAGAGAATGTTTGATGACGTTGCCGTTTATAATCAAAGGATCATGTCTGCTGAACAACTCCCGGCTGTTGTGAACCAGGCCATTCGAACAGCATATGCCAAAAGAGGTGTTGCAGTTCTTACTGTACCGGATGATATTCCACGTTTCGAGGTAAAAAAAGAAGCACGAGTAACATCTCATTTTGTGGTAAAACAGGAAATAACGCCAAGCCAATGTGACTTGGAGAAGGCAAAAGAAATTATTAACCAAGCTGAAAGACCCATTATCCTTGCCGGACGAGGGACACACGGAATTCGTGATACTCTCCTGGCTTTTGCCGAAAAAATCGCGGCTCCGATTGTTTTAACCCTGCCAGGAAAAGGGGCTATACCGGATAAACATCCTTATTGTTTGGGTGGACTTGGGTTAATCGGAACGAAAGCATCTTATGAAGGAATGCAAGAAACCGACACATTAATTATGATTGGAACATCGTTTCCATTTACAGGGTTTTTACCTGAAAATGCGAAAACCATCCAGATTGATATCGACCCTGCTCAAATTGGCAAACGTTATCCTGTTGATGTGGGGTTGGCCGGGGAAGCAGGAAAGACTATTGAGTGGCTATCTGAGCATCTACAAATTAAAGAGAATCGCACCTTCTTGGAAAAATCTCAAGAAAGAGCCAAGAACTGGCTGGCCAAACTTGAGCAGCAGGAAGAAGACAATTCACGACCAATAAAGCCCCAGCGTGTCATTCATGAACTTCAAAAGGTAGTCCCAGATGACGCCATTCTTTCAGTTGACGTCGGCAATGTCACCGTGTGGATGGCGCGCCATTTCCATATGACCCACCAAAAGTTTATTATTTCAAGCTGGCTCGCAACACTTGGATGTGGTCTGCCGGGTGCAATTGCCGGAGGTATTGCCTATCCAAATAAAAAAGTATTTGCTATTTGCGGAGATGGCGGCTTTGGAATGACAATGGTGGACTTCCTAACGGCTGTTAAATATAAACTGCCAATTGTTGTCATTGTTTTAAACAATCACAAAATTGCGATGATCAAGTTTGAACAAGAAGTAATGGGTAATATCGAGTACGGTACAGACTTGCAAAACCCAAATTTTGCTCAGTATGCTGAAACCTGCGGCGGAGCAGGGTTCCGTGTGGAAGATCCCTCGCAATTACTGCCTGCATTACAAAAAGCGGTCCAACTGGATCGGCCATGTATTATCGATGTAGTGGTTGATGCGAATGAAGCACCAGTTCCAGCTAATATTACCTTTGCCCAGGCTGTAGGGTATACAAAACATATGTTAAAAGTGTTATTCGAAGAAGGTAAGCTTGATTTACCGCCATTGTAAAGGCATAGCAAAAGCGCTTGGTCTCCAAGCGCTTTTGCTTGTTCTTAATTCAAAATTTTTGGAGTAATAGATTCTGCACGATAAATCATTTCTGAAACGGTAACACATTTAAAGCCTTCCTTATTTAAATATCTCAGGATGTTTTCCAGGGCACAAACGGTTTGTGTGCGGTCACCTCCGGAATCGTGAAAGATGGTAATGTCACCAGGCTTTATATCGGAAACAACATTATTTGTGATTTTGTTTACCCCAGGGCAGCTCCAATCTCGAGTATCCTGAGTCCATGACCATAGCACAACGCGATAACCATTTTTAATCGCAGTATTCAAAATAAGATCATTATAATAACCTGCAACGGGGCGGTACAAAGTCGGTTTGTATCCAGTGATATTTTTAATAATTTTACTGGAGCGTTCTAACTCTTTCATTAACTTTGCGGGACTGTTGTCAAAATCGTAGATATGGGAATATGTGTGATTGGCCACTTCATGTCCTTCTTTTGCTTCGCGTTTAATAATGTCGGGGAATTCTTTTGCACGTTCACCGATTACAAAAAAAGTTGCTTTTGCATTGTACTTGGCTAATAAATCAAGTATTTGGTTTGTATATTTAGGGTTTGGGCCATCATCAAAGGTGAGTGCAACTAGTTTTTCTTTGGTGTTTAATTCCCAAATAGCAAGTCCATTTTTCCTGTACTCTGCTTTCCTG
>JAUZQA010000461.1 GCA_030705665.1 Bacillota bacterium | reverse complement strand
GTGGGTTTTTGGCTGTATCGGCCAAGCCAACGGAAGGCAATAATAGCAGGCTGATTACACTGCTCAGTGTCAGAAATAGTTTTTTCATGTTTGCTTCCTTTCGGGATTTTATTGAAGTTGAATAACCACATTGTTATAGTGCAAAAATGTATTTTATGGTGTAAAAAGGAAATTCTGTAACTTTATTTTAAAAGCTGGTAAAACCCTAAGTATGTGACAGCCATCACAAAAAAGGCAGGGACTGTTTGGTGGAGATTCTTCATTGCAGATGCCCTCTGAAAAAGCAAAAAAATGAACCAAAGTATTGGTCCATTTTTTTATTCTGGCATATTGATTCCTATGTTACATTGAACACTCTTTTCTCTGGTGTTCGGGCATATAGACTCGCCTTCTAAGTCTTTGTCCTTTTCTGTTCCCTAATCTCCTAATTAACTTCGCAGCATGCCAAGGTGCCGAAACCAATCATTGCCTGCCATTTTTAAAGAATATCAAAGGTTTTAAGTGGTCTTTGCTATGCACTAAATTTTCTTTTATATATGTAATCGCGTCATTATTTGTGATCGAGGAACAATTATTTACCGATATCTCTACCCTCTTCATGTCTCGTTGATTCGTGGATATTTTACAGCCAAGCTTCTCTAGGTTCGTTCCAATATCGCTTTGAGTATAGTCATTCACAATTTTCGCATCCTGACTGACAGCATTCATTCCACAGCCTGCTAATATTCCAGCGGTTGTTAAGATAATTCCAAAAATCTTTTTCATTTTGCCCACATCTCCAGTTAGTAATTTGGTCTTATTACTATTTTTTTCTGAAGTTCATACCTTATTCATTGTGATGGAGAAACACATAATAAATGGCGTAAGGCTGGATTCTTCCTGTTCTTTGGAAAAGTGAATGAGTACGGGAAGAAAAAGCAGTGAATTCTTCCCTTTACCTAGTAAAGTGACTAAGTACGAGCAGAATAAGCAGTAGATTCTTCCCATTCTCCAGAGAAGTAAATGAGCACGGGCAGAATAATAAAACTGACTATAAGAAAACACTTTTTCGATTTATGTCAATTTATTGAATTCATAGTTTTTTTGGAACAATTTATGAAAAAAGATTGTTAAAATATTCACATAGGCAGTTCTAAAAAGGAGGGATTAGTATGAAAGGTTGGCTGTTTACAAAAACAGGGGTTGAACCAAGACTTATCGAAAAAGAGGATCCGAAAGTAAGACCAGGTGAGGTGATTATCGATGTTAAAGCTGCAGGCTTATGTCATTCTGACGTTGCAGCATTGGAAGATCCCGGTTGGATGCCGTTGATTCCTGCTGCCCCCGTCATTTTTGGACATGAATGTGCTGGGATCATTTCAGAAGTTGGAGAAGGAGTCACAAATCTAAAAGTAGGTGATCGTGTTGGTGTTTGCCCGATGCATCCAGAAACCGGTGAAGCGATTGGTTATTATCGTGATGGCGGATATGCTACAAAATTGCTTGTTCCCGCCTGCCAATGCGTTCCTTTACCTGAAGAAGTCAGCTATGTACAGGGTGCAGCCGCAACAGATGCAGGGATGACTTCGTACCATGCTCTTTTTGTTGAAGGGAAAGCAGAAGCTGGGATGAAAGTCGGTATTGTGGGAATCGGCGGTTTGGGACAATTCGCAGCTCGAATGGCAGTTATCGCAGGCTGTGAGGTATATGCTACAGATGTTAGTCCGGAAGCTCGTGAACTAGCTCGTGAGATTGGCTGTAAAAAAGTTTATGAAAGTGTTTTAGAAATGAAAGACGATGCACCTGAATTGATTGTTGACTATGCCGGCTTTGGAAAAACCACTGCTGATGCTTTAGAGGCTGTTGCTTTCAAAGGTACTGTCGTTATTGTAGGTATGGGTATCCTTGAATCTACTGTTAGCACTTACCTCATGATTACAAAACAATTGACCCTGAAAGGAAGTAATGGCGGCACTCCAGAAGATATTAAAGGAGTTTATGATATCTTTAAAACTGGTAAATTAAATCCTCAACTGTCTGAAATCAATTTTGAAGAAATTGATGAAGGGTTAAAAAAATTAAAAAGTGGAGATGTCAAAGGGCGTCTTGTCGCAGTATTGGATTAAAGCAAATATCAAGATAAACGGATGGCAAAATTTCCAGAATGGGTTTGCTTACGGACAGTTTAGCCAGATCCAACAGCGATTTTGTCCATGATCGGCGTTCTCACGGACAATTTTTCCAATACAACCAGTCATTCTGTCCGTATTATAATTTACTACATAAAACAGAAACCTCCCTTTAAACCCCTTACGCTTTTTTAACATTTTTTTAAATTCCCCTTGCTCTGAAACGGGTTTCATACATTATTCTATTTTTGAAGATAGAAAATCATTTTGGTTGGCGTGACGCAAATGGCGGCGTAACAACTTTTTTTGAGTGTTCCATAGGAACGCTTCTTTTTTTGCATTGTAAACGTAAAAAACCCGCAAGCCATGGGGGATTTTAGCCTGCGGATTTTGGGATTAACAAAGATCTTTCATTTCATATAACAATTCAGAAATTTGATAGTGGATCGCGATGTAATCGACATACTCAAATAAGTTTTCTGTTTCAACTTCATAATCTAGAATGGCTTCCATAGCATTCTACCTCTTTTATAATGAATTTTTGGATTACGCACTGTGTTTAAATGAATTGATAGTATTATCTTTAGCACCAAATTTGCGAACAAATGGGATCACCCAGCGATCTAAACCGATGCGGCCTGCATTAAAACCAGCTGCAAGAATAATTACACCAAGTAAAATATCTAATGGGTTACTAGAAACTACCCCAGCAAACACATAAGAGAAGTTCATGACAAGTCCAAAAAATGCAGCGGCTGTTGTTAAGCATCCAAGGATTAAACCTGCACCAACTAAAAACTCACCATAAGGAACAAGAACGTTAAATAGGTGTGCATTTGGGATGGCAAAGTGTTTTAAGAAAGAAACATATGTTGGATATTGAACAGCTTTTGTTGGACTAAGAACTGGATGCGCAGCAACACCTGTTAAAAATCCAGTTACATCAAATTTGCCACCTGAAATTTTCTCAAAGCCTGCTATCAAAAATTCATAACCAACGTAGAGACGAATGACCGTAAGAATGTAAGCAGCAATCCTATTTTCTCTTAAAAACTTGTTAAACATATAAAAGACTCCTTTCAAAAGCCAGTAAGTATTATTAATGATTACACCGTAATTATAGAACTTTTGATTGTCATTTTGTTCCGTTTTTAAGACTATTCACATACTATTCAAAAAGAATTGAACAAATATTGACAACGATTATCAATTTCATTGGTAATAGGATAGACTCTTTTCAAGCAAAAGGTACATCACTATCTAAGTGATGTACCTTTTGCAAGCCATATATCCGCGAATTTTAAGATTATATCCGCTCTTTTCCTCGATATATCTGCAATTCTCCCAAACCATTCATAGAAAAAATTTCTTTGGATACATTAATTGATCCCAAGGGGAAAGTTGATTGGACGCTGGATCGTTGTCGGTAGCTGTTACCATATCAATTTTCTCAAGCAACATTTCCGTTACTATTCTTTTTTGAGCAAGCAATCTTACAAATTTTTCAATATCGGCAGGAGTACCTATTGCAGTGACAGCTTCCAATGCCTCTGCTAAAGCTTCTTCTATGCTT
>JAUZQA010000460.1 GCA_030705665.1 Bacillota bacterium | reverse complement strand
AACTCAATTTTTTCCTTTGCAGGTCTGTATGACGTGTGGAAAGATAAAAACAACGGTAAAGAAATACACAGCTATTCGATCATTACTACAGTACCTAATACGATTGTTGGCAAATATCATGATAGGATGCCTGTTATTTTAGAAAAAGAGGAAGAGGACATATGGTTGAATCCTGATATTGATGAAGCAAGTCAACTTCGCCCATTATTGAAGCCCTTCCCTGATGACAAACTGGAAGAATGGGAAGTTGGAGCTAAAGCGAGAAATCCGATAAACGATTATCCAGAGGTTATTGAGCCACTTAAAACCAATAAACAACAACGCTTGTTTTAAGCATCTAAACAGGAATGACGTAAGGTATTATGTATTAAGAGCCCTCCTGAAAGTCAGCAATGCATGTTGAAAAGTCATAATGTGTCTATAACGCCTGAGTATCCTTTCCAGTTTTGCATATTGCATATTGTAAAAGTTATAGCATGTAAACACTTATAAAAACAAGTCTATCTTTATAATGAGTTGAAATCTTCTTTCAGAGCATTGTTCACTCCACTTACTTTAGCTCTAGAATTGCGGGGAATCATGGCAGAAAAATTAACTGATGAAGAAAAGAAATATTACTTACTTGTAAGAAAGGCATTTGCTATACTAGCTCCTTATTATAATACTGTTACTGCACCTTTTTCCAGTGTAAGGGGTAGAATGGTAAATTTTATAAAGGCTCAAAGAGGTTCCAAAATATTGGACGTCGCTACCGGAACGGGACAACAGGCATTTGCATTCGCTAGAAAAGGTTATGAAGTTATAGGAATTGACATCTCAGAAGCCATGCTCAGTGTGGCCAAAAAGAAAAATAGATATAAAAATGCAAAATTTGAAGTTGCTGATGCAACAAATTTACCATTTGAGGACAATAGTTTTGACGTATCTTCTATATCGTTTGCTTTACACGACATGCCTTTGAGTATAAGAGAAAAGGTATTAAAAGAGATGATCAGGGTAACCAAACCACAAGGAATTATAGCAATTGCTGATTATGATTTACCCAGAAACAAAATCGGTAAATTTTTAGTTTATCATTTTGTTGCCCTTTTTGAAGCAGAATATTATAAGACTTTCATTAAATACGACCTTGAAACACTGCTTCACAAAAATAGAATTAAGATAATAGATAAAGCTGCGGTAATGCATGGAGTTGGAAGGATATTGAAAGGTATAAACAACAAGACGTAGATGCTGAGATGTTAGGAACCATTAGGAAGTTATTTGAACTCTCTATAGACCTTCTCTCTATACCGAATGCCAAAATATAATTAGAAATAAATAGAGTTTTGTGAGTAAATAAAACAGATTTTAACGCCTTATAAAAATTTGGGTCGTCCATCATTATGCGGTTGATATTTTCATGATTAATTTTCCAGTGCTAGAAATGCTTTATGTTTAGTGCATCAAGCATGCTATTAACCTTACTGAATTGTAAAAAGGTATGATATGCCACTAAAAGTGTTTCGGAAAAACATCAACTAACTAATGATGCACGACTATATTTAGTGATCCTTCTTTTTTATGAGAAAAATAAGGACTATATTATAACATAAAAATCTATAATAATGCAATGTAAAAATTCAATTGAGGATTTCTACAGAGCCATAGGATCTGTATTTTTGATAATTATTCTAAATCTCCGATTATTATCCCTGCTGGAGCTTTGGAAATAGTATTGAAGACTTTCATTGAAGGCAAAACATATTGAAAAATGCATATCATTTAGTTATCTGTTTCATAATTTATCATGATCACTGAAAATAGTATCAAAATAGCACCAATAATCTGCCAAAACCTTAGCGATTGCTGCAGGATTAAATTTCCCATTAATGCTACACTTATTGGTTCAATCAATAATATAATTCCAGCTTGTGAAGCTTTTATTTGTTCAAGTCCTTTATTAAGCAGAATAAAAGGTAAAAAAGTACTGATAAAACCCAAGCCAATTAGCAAAATCCATGCATTAAATGGCAAAGCAGTTGTAAAACTTAAAATATCTTTATCATTTATGATTAATTTTATTAGATACCAACTGAGCAATAACCATATTAATGCTGAAACAAATGACCAAAATGTTGTTGCTATAAAATTATATCTCTTCTTTACTCCAATATAACGACCCGAAATTATATACGAAGCATAGAAAAGACCATTTAGTGTTGCCAGAAAGTAGCCTATAAGATGTTTATACGTAACTGTTTTAATCAGCCATATTTGCAAAATCATTGCAGCTCCGACAATAGATAAAATAGCTGACATGATTCGTGTCAACGTTGTTTTTTCATTCAAAATAAATTTGCTTAATATAATTACAAAGAAAGGTTGAGTATATGTCAAAAAAACGGCTTCACTTGCTGGAATCCCCAACGTGAGTGAAGATAAATATGTTATCTGCGACATTGTCATGAAGAATCCAAACCAAATAAAAATAGGGATATCTAATTTGTTAAATCGAAGTAGTTCAGATCTTATAAACATTAACATCATACATAATAGCAAGAAGATGGAGATAACTATCCTAAAAAAACTTGCTGAAATGAAGATATTTCAAGTCTATGTAAAAATATTGAAAAGATAGGAATAGTCCCAAAAAGAAATCCACTTAACAAAATTTCCATCTTGCTAAAGGTTTTTGTGTCCATTTTATCTTTCCAGTTATTGTACAATATCTTTTCAATCGAATGCGCATACAACTAGATATTAACTCTAATATAAATCAATTAACGAGGAAAAGTTTATGATCAACTGGGATTAAAATAGTTTAGGTTGTATGTGTATAATCTAAGTATCATGCTTATAGAAAAAAGAAATGTAATCAGACACCAAGACAAGTTGCTCCTAAGGAACCGATATTAATTGGAAGCGAACCATAAGCCTGCAATTTACGTTAAAAACCACAAGGGTCGAAGTGTTGTTCCAGAATGACTTTTTACACTTCTAGGATATGAAAGGCAGCCAGGATACATCATAGAGTATATTTACCTTACTTTATCCTGTACGAGCCTTGTTGAGGTTGTACAAGAGTTGTGGAAGGTCTTAAGAGGTGAGACTACTTGATTTGCTTAGAGCCTGTGGAAAAATAGGCATGGATATTGGAAGTACATAATTATTGCATCCTATGAATTGGCTCTAAAATCATTATGTAATCTTTACTTCCACTTTCGATTGGAATCTTTATTGAAATTAAATGCATTATCCTGTCGTTTTGCTTTTTCTGATATAGATAAAGCTTTATGACCATAATTATTTCAATAATTCCTACTAATAAAACAATATCAATTGAATGTACAATATACATTATTAGAGCCAGTAGCATCCCTACTATACTCGCAATTTTGAAATAATAACAAAGACTTTCGATTAACTTTTCAGCTTCTTCTTTATCTGTTTCTGTTGGTCGAAGAATTTCACTATCCTCAATTTTACCGAGATATATCTGACAACTGCCATCTTTTGAAATTAGATAAGGTATTGATTTTTCCTTAAGAAAATGTTTATTACTCGAATTAAGTTTTGCCATTCACATCTCCTTGAGATTCAACATCTTTATTTATCGTCATTCAAACTCAGACCAAATAATTACAAGTAAAAAGCTACAGGAGGTTAAAACCTTTTTGAATCCTCAAAAACAGCATATCTCATTTGTTATTTTTTT
>JAUZQA010000046.1 GCA_030705665.1 Bacillota bacterium | reverse complement strand
TTCCAATGATATCAAAGAGAACCAAATCCATTTTGTAACCTTCCATGTCACAAACAATGAAAAAGAAGAAACATTGTGCCATGAGTGTTATCAAGAATGGCTCCAAGGGATTAATGGATAAACAGCACAACAAAAAGGGTCCATGTTTTGGACCCGAATCACGTTTCGGACCGTTTATTCCAATAATAATAAATAAACTCTTTGAAAATGGCATTTAACTCCTGGGATTTTTGCGCTTTTAGCCACTCTATTTGATCGATCGGTAAATTTAACTTTAGCGAAACTTTTTCATTTGGCATTTCTACTTTTCTTATCTCTTCTAGTGTTATGCCTTCTGCTAAATCAGGATATGAGCTGTCATTTTCATTGATTCTTTGAAAATCAAAAAATTCATCCTGGTCATCCACATCCATAAAAGCGTTCATTTGCGGCAATCTTCCGGATAAGAAATGAACATTCATGATTGAACTGATTAATCTGCCATCATCAAGTTCAATCTCAAGGATCAAGGTCGTTTCATTTTTATATCTTTTTAAAACAACTTCACTGACAATCATGTCCAATTCTAATGTAAATCTTGAGTTTGATTCAAAAATATAAATCATACTTTTAAAGACATGAATCGCTTCTCCATCGATTTTCACTGATTTTACACTTACCATTCTTCTTCCCCATTTCGCAATCATACACTATTCAATAGCCTTACACTAAAACCAATAAATAGTAATATATATTTTACTCAACTTGGAAGATTTTTTAAACTACATAAAAAAAGTTGGTGAAGAAGTTTGTTTTTTTCTTCCTCACCAACCGCAATAAATTTTAAATTTTCATACTATTATTTATATTTACACTATGATTATGTTATTTACTTATGCTATAATATATTTAACTTATTAAACTTTCTCTGGTACAGCACTTTCAATAACTCCCAGGGAAGCCATTCTGTGATCAGCGGTCTGGCCTCCCCAAAGGTCGATAGTTTCTGGTTCAATTGCTAAATACTTTGGCTTGCGTGGATTAACTTCCGGGAATTCTTCCATGCCGAAGCTGTATTCAACCGTAAGGCCATCCGGATCTAAAACATATAAGAAAATGGCGCCTGATGGGGCATGTCTACCTGGGCCCATTGCAATCGTCACGCCATTTTGCTTAAAACGATTGACAGCTTTACCGATATCATCGATTGTCGAGACCATAAAATTCAAATGGTGGAAGCCGGTTTCTTCACCTTGGAAAACGGCAAATGAATGATGGTATGGAACCGGGAAACATCTGAACCATGCTCCGGCTTTTTCCGTGGAACCAGTACCGCCAAAATAATCGGAAACTACAAAATTGAACACTTCATTATAGAATTTAATCGCCTTTTCAACATCCTGTGTTTTTAAGACGACATGTCCTAATTTTTGGATTTCAGCCACAGTTGATTTAAATTCCACTGGCATTTGAGCCATATCACTGTAGAATTCAAAGGTTATGCCCAAAGGGTCCACCACTCTGAATGTTCTTCCTTGCTTGAGGATATCCAATTCCTGCAGCGAAACCACTTCAGGATTCAATCCAAGACCAGCAAAATATTCAAATGTTTCATCTACCATTTCTGGGGTTTCCAATTCCAAGCCAATTCGATTTAATCCTGGATTAGAGCCCTGTGTGAGGACCAGATTGTGATGGTCACGGCTAGATCGGAAAAACCTAGTATTCGGAATATCGGACTCCACTCTTTCCAATCCAAGCAGTCTTCCATAAAAGTCACAGGATTTTTCAAGATCGCTAACATTTATTGCAATATATCCAAGCTTACTGTAGCGAATCATTTTTACATCTCCTTATAAGATAATACTGATTCTGGAATGCGGCCTTAGTCCTTCAATATCTAAAACTGCTTTGCGATCCTGAATTTTAATTTCATTATTTTCAATGACTAATGTGTAATAATACTTGCCTACATAAGCGTCTGTAAAGCCATATCTCATTCGGTATACGATAAAATTGGCTGTTACTTCTATTTTTCCATTGGCTTCATTAAGAATTTGAACGTTGGTAATAAATCTGCGAGTGCGTGATCTTGGGTTTTCAGCATGGGAAAATTTACTGCTTAAACGTTTTACGCGAGCTTTTAATCGATGGTAATCATCTGCGATAAAGTATAGAGAATCTTTGCAATCTCCATCATTATTATCTGTAGTTGGAATAGAGTAAGTGGCGTTTTCCGTTAATAAGTTAAACCATTCCTCTAATTTCCACGAATCCAGTAAATCTGCTTCTTTATAAAAAAACTGTTCAACCGTTTGTTGAGTGATTTTTTCTTCTTGGGAAATAGTCATAATTGGCGCCTCCTCTTTAAATAAGTTGTTCCTTTTCAGCCTTGTCCTGCCCCAAAGTTTGGTTTCCTTCCGGGTCCATTAGCTCGTTGTACTTTCTCCAGAATGCCCTCATTTGTTTTTCATCAGTAGTTGGTGAAATTTCGCGATCCATACCCCTTGAAATATCAGACCATTCAACTTCATTAATAGTATTTTTAAAGCCTAATTGCGCTGTTTCCAATGATTCAATATCATCTGGTGTTGCAAAGCCGCTTGGTCCAAGGAAAGTTAAAAACGTGTCTAAACGATGTTCCTTTTCCTGCGCATTTTCATCAATCGGACCTAATGCCCAGGCTGTTACTTCCATATAGTCCGGGTTGATTGGATTAAATGTCCGAATCGTTAAAGACATGATGTCATTGATAATTAAGTTAGGGAAAATCCACACGTTTCTGCTGACGTCACACATCATATGGGCTTTTTCTTCGCCCACCCGCTCAACAATTTTCGCACGTAACTTAGCAATCCGCTTCTTTGTTTCTTCATCCCAGTTTGCTTGGGCTTTAGCGATAGGTCTTCCCCAAGGCGCTTCGTATTCCATTACGGCATGGCCGTTTCCTAATGATTTTCCTTGGCCATATAAACCATTTGAAACATCTTGGCCTTCATCCGTCAAATATTCAAGGTATGTTTTATGGTTATAAGCAACATGATAGCCATCAATACTATTTTCACCTAGAAGCTTCCAGTTTGCTCTAATTGCATATTTTTGTGTTCCTTTTAGCACTTCCATGCCAACCTCAGACTGATCTGCCACATAATCTAAGTATTGTTTTGCTTCCCCTAAATAATCTTCTAAACTGATTGCATAATCATTAAAATTGCAAAATACAAAGCCTTTATAGCTCTCACTTCTTACCTCATGCAAACCGTAGTCTTTTTTGTTAAAGCTCTTTGGATAGCTGGCTTCTAAAGGTACACCAACTAGAGCACCATTTGTTTTAAATGACCAGGCATGGTACGTACATAAAAATGTTTTGCAATTTCCGTTATCACCCCGGCAAACCAATGATCCCCGATGTGTGCAGGTATTTAACAAGACATGAAATAATCCTTCGTCATCTCGGGTAAATATGATCGGTCTTCCGGCAACATTTCTTGTGTGAAAATCACCGCTATTTTTTATTTCCGATTCATGTCCGACATAAATCCAGCATCTACTAAAGATTTTTTCCTGCTCTTCTGCTAAAATCTCCGGATCAACAAACGTTTTACGGTTTACCAAAAACTTACATTCTTCTTTGTTATCAACAATATAATTTTTCTTTCCCATCTTCATCACCTCTTGAATATAATTGGTTCACCTATTTTAATTCTGCCTTTGATTCCCCTAACAGATCTTACAGCAGACGTTGTAACCCCTTACATTTAACCAACCACCTTCAAATAAACTCTTAATTTTCGAAAGTCTCTAAATATTCGGAATTTATTAACAATGTAAGCATACCATTCTTTTAAAATTTTCGTCTAATAGAAATAATCTCGATAATCGGGCTCTTTATTAAAAAAATATTTATTAATGGCTTTTTTTCTTAGAAAATATCAATGTCAAATAGAAAATAGTTGTATTTTCATAAATAAACCAAATAAAATATTTATAATTTTTAATCATTGAATAGTTGAATATTCAATATTTTTCATTAAAGTGTATTTTACAAAATATTCACTTTTTTGCATATATGCCCGTCCCTTAGCCGCTTAATCAGAATACTTTAATGTAAACAGGACAAGCGGATTTGCATCCTTAAAGGGAGATGTAAAGTGGAAAATAATATTAGTTTGCTGGTTGGTTTTGTTCCCCAAACAACGGAGGAACAAAAAATTAATTTACACACCAAACTAGGAGGAAGGCTTATTTCAAAATTCCCAGAAATTAATGTTGAAGTTGTTGAAATAACGAGTAATGATTTACAAAAAAAAATGATGGATTATCAATCATCCGTTCATGTAGCTTTTATTGAGAACAATAATTTTTTTATAGAAAGCAAGATTTTAAAATCTTATTCTTCAAATTCTTTAAACGCCCGCTTTTATAGACAATGGGGACTGAAACAGGTGGAATATGAACCTGCATGGGAAGCAGCCAAACAAATGAAACAAAAAGTTACCATTGCCATTTTAGATACTGGGATTGATCCTAAACACCCCGTACTCTCTTCTCGAATTGTAAAACCAGTCAATTTTACCACGAAAAACCGAAAAGACTATCGAGATGTGAATGGCCACGGAACCCATGTTGCAGGTATTATTGCTGGGGTAACCAATAACAAAGTCGGTTCAAAAAACACACCTGTTAACTTAGGAAAAATTATGCCGATCAAAGTGATCGGACAAAATGGCGGGCAATCCAAATGGATTATTGCTGGAGTTTTATATGCTGTCTTAAATGGCGCAAAAGTTATTAACATAAGCATCGGGGGTCCACCTTTTAGTAAAGCGCTTCAACGTGCCATCAACTTTGCATGGCAAAAGGGGGCTGTGATTGTAGCCGCTGCTGGTAACGAGGGCATTGAACAGGTCGAGTACCCTGCGGGATATAATTTTGTATTAGCTGTTTCAGCCGCTAACGAAGACCAAAAGCGGGCAAAATTTTCAAACTGGGGTATGAACATTGGTGTAACAGCCCCTGGTACCTCTATTCTTTCTACAACCCCAACTTACTCTACCCCAAATCGATTACGAATCTATGATTCTTTACATGGCACTTCACAGGCAACTCCCCTTGTTAGTGGACTGGCTGCCCTTTTATTAGCATGTAACCCCGAATTAAGAAATGAAGAAGTAATCCAAATGATCCAACGGGCTGCTGTTCCGATCGATGGAAATATCAAGCAATGGAATCATTATTTTGGCTATGGATTTTTAAATGCAAAAAATGCGTTTCACCTTTCTATGGGAACAAACACCCCTAATTTTCATTGGTGGAAGACAGCAGACAAAGGGTGTTTTTATGGACAAATTGTAGATCAATTTGAAAATCCTATCGGCAACGCCATTGTAACTGCAAGACTAAGTGGAAAGATTATTGTTGCATGCAAAACAAGAAATAATGTTCCTACAGAAAAAGGAAATCTTGATACAGATGGAATGTTCCGTCTGCAAAACCTTCTTCCCGGAAAATATAGTATTTTCATTGAATTACCTGGACAACCAGCGATTGAAATGGGTATTTTTACAATTGTAGCTGGAGCAGATACCATTTTACAGTTGGTTTATCAAAATAAAGATGAAAAAGGAAACGAAAACAACAAAAAGGAATAAACACTTAAAGGTGTTCATTCCTTTTGTTTATTCATTTGCAGAAAAATGCCAAAGAACAGCAGACTGAAAATCACTGTAGCAATCAAAATAATAATCAGCTTGGATGTTTCGATTTTGAAAAGCTGCTGTTTTAATGTTTAATTTTTTAGCAGGGATTAAATCTAAGTCACGATCTCCAACCACTAAATCAATATTGAACCTATTTCTCACATACTCATATGAGGAACTGTCTGGTTTCCTCTTAAATCCCTCTTCCTCAACTGAAACAATTTCAGTAAAATACTTTTTTAGATCGAATTTTTCCAGCAAGAGTAATGTTGAATCTTTTTCACGATGAGTCACGATAATATTGTGATCAGCTGAAGATAATGCTTCTTCTAAATGAGGGTAAGGTTTGCTGCTAATTTTTGCATAATGATTATATAACTCTCGATACTCCTCTCTCCTGTCTTCACTGATGCCATAATGTTTAAATGCTGTTTTCGAATCTTTTTTCAGCCATGTCAATACTTCACTTGGATCCAGATTTTGTCTGCTTAATTGAACAAACCCCTCAACAAGTGCTGGATAGGTATTTAAAAGGGTCCCGTCAAAATCCCATAAGATGTTCATTTCAATTCCTCTTTTCTTAATGGACGTAATCAAAATATAGTATAAATGATCAAGTAAATAAAGCAAATTCCTCATAAACAAAAGACCCCCTCCATGCCTGAAGAGGGGAAAGAGGTACGTTATAATTCAATGTCAATCATACCGTAAACAATTAAAAGCTGAATCGCAAAATAGAGCTGTAAATAAACATGGGGGTTTCGGATATCAGATTCTAGAAGAGATTCAATCTTTTGCAGCCGATAACGCAATCCACTTATGGATAACGCCAAGGAACTTGCGGTCTGTTCAAAGTTTCCGCCGTTCGATATATAAACATAAAGAGTTTTAATCGTTTCTGCGCCTTTTTTCCGATCATATTCCATTAATTTTCCTAGTAAATTTTCAATATACCTTTTGATCATACTTTCATTGCCAGCCTGAATTAAAATTCCAACCGCTCCAAGATCATGAAAGGAAAAGATTTGCTTTTGTTGATTTGCCATCTGAAATGCAGCCAATGCTTCATCATATTGATAATACGCTGTTTCGATTGTCGCTGCGCACATACTTGTCCCAATTTTAAACTTTTTCGTTCGGTACAATTTTTGGCAATCTTCAAGAATTCCTTTAAAAAATTGTTTTACGTCTTGTTCATTTAACCCTTTTGATTGGATTAAGATTACGATATTATCTAATCTTTGGCCAATTAAATAACTTAGCTGTTTTTTCAAAAAAAGTGCAGACAGTGTTCCAATGAGCTTTTCATTGAATTCAATCTGTTCCTTTTTTATCAAGGTTTGATTTTTCTTTACTTGATTGAGAACAGCAATATAAAAGGGTTTTTCTAAATCAATACCGATATTATACCCCCACTTTAGAATCTCTTCTTTTGTTAATTGTTTGCTTAATATCTGTTCAAGAAAGTATCCCCGTGAACGTTGTTCTGTTTCAATCGCAATCTGTTGGCTTAATAAGTAAAGTGAGCTGGAAGCCGCCGTTTTTTCTAAAATCATTCCGTATATTTCTTTAATTTCCTCACATTTTAAAATTAACGTACAAAATCCTGAGAGCTTTTGCCTGACAATAATCGGAGAAACGAGATAATGGTTGCCTTCGGAATATGATAAAAGTTTAGTAGAAAAAATCTCCGGTTCCTTATTTTGTTTCTTTTGCTTTTGTGAAACTTTCATTTGATTGTCAAACCAAATGACCAAATCCTTGTATAATTCTTCTGTATCCTCTTCTGTTAAACCTACTCTTGCTAGAGTACGCCAATTTTGATTTGATATAACGATTGGCACCCCTAAAAAATCATTAACCATCTCGGCAATAGAATGTAAATCCTTTCCAAGCATAATTAATTCCATTAATTTTTTATGAAAAACAAAGGTTTGATCTAGGTTATCACGCTCGATCACAATCTGTTCATAAGCTTTTTCCAACTCATGAATCATGTTATTTTCTTTGAAAAAACCTAACTCATCATCAATTCTTCCGCCCCAATCACTTAAAGTTTTACCTTCCCACTTGCAGGAAGAGTGCCCCATTGACTTACATCTATGTTCTTTATAAATTATCTTCGTTCCCAGAATTTCTGATGTATAGCCGCTGGCATAGCCAACCAATATATGACAGGAAGCCTCTTTGCTTACGCCAAATAGGCGGATATGTTCTTGAGCCTCATAGGAATTCTCCCATGTTCCTTCAATATGGAATCGGTTGTTTTCTGGATCAAGCTCAATAATTGTTCCTTGCACATTGGCATGCCCCATTAACGTATGAATTTTTGTACCCTCCATGATAATTTCCTCAAGAGGGGCTCCCTTCATTTGTTCCATCACTAAGGCGGCATCGCTTACTCCCAAATTCCAGCCGTATTGAATTAAAAAGGTTTTTGCTCTTTCAGTCCCAATTGTTTCTATCAAATTTTTACGAAGTGTGCCAATTCCATGTGAGGGTGTCATAATCATTCTTTGATTATTATAAAAAAGAGTTCCATGATTGGATTGAACGATGTTTAATTGCCTTTCCAAATTATCTTTGAACATATCCTGCCACCCCCACCTATCATATTTAATCATATTATATCTTAATCACGACCAATTCGCTGAATTTTATCAATTTTCAAAACAATACCCTCACAACATGATGTTGTGAGGGTATTTAGCGTTTTTAGCACGCAACAATTTGCAATGGTGATCCATTATGGAGGCCAAAATCTTTAATATTTTGTTCAAGAGGAACAAAAACTTCTCCTTCAGGCCTTATAGTAACAAGGCGATACTCTTGACCGTTTTCCTTTAGATTCCACATTTCCAGTGCTAAATCCAGCAATTCTTTTCCAGTCATATTATAATTCGCCCGAATTGAAATGTAAGTCAGACACATCTCCCCGCCTGTTAATTCTCTTGGGACAACGCTCACTAGTAAATTATTTTCATCGTGTAAATACAGCATTCTATCATTCTCCCTTTTAACCAAATCTCTTATCCATATGCAATGCCTGCCGGTATTCAAGCCATCTCTTCCGATCAGCAGACGAATAATGCTCGCCGGCTTCTTCCGGACTGAAACCAAGATATTTAAATAAGTCTAACGGCATATTTTCGCCAAATTCACCGCCAACATATGCTTCTGCAGGCCACCACATTTGTAAATACTTTTCTGGCTCCTGTTCAAAGATATGCTTACATCCCGGTGAGCAAGTCATATGAATATGTCCATTATGCTCACTATACTGTGTCCAGGACTTTGTTGGATCATCAGGATTAACAAATTCAAGCGGGATCTGGCAAACCCTGCAAACGGAAGGGATACCTGGACTTGGCACAGCCAAAACTTGATCACCTTGTCTTCTGTAGTATTTTGCATAATGTTGATCAAACTTAGGATATTCGTTTGACAACCATTCGTAATCATCTTCCTGCAATTTAAATCCTCTAAACATATTTGCATGTTTATAGTGGTCAAGAATTCTCATCGTTGTGTGGGAATAGGTTTCTTTTTCCTTTATGGCATCTTCTGCATGTAATGGCAGGCGGATTCCATATTTTCTTAGTTCCCTGAATAAGCCATTGAAAACTTGTTCTTCAATATAAATTTCAAATGCTTTTTTCCAGGAAATTGGTCGAATGCGAGGATAATAGTCTACTAGAACGGCAACAACCGAAAACATTCGGTAGGCTCTCCAGAACCACTTATCCAGCCACTTTTGAATAATTGGTACATTCCGATCGTCTTCTTCCAAAAGCATTTTTAAGGCTGTCATCCCTAAGGCCATATGTCTTGCTTCATCTGACTGAACTGTCTTTCCAACAGCAGCAAAATGTTCGTCGCCAACAGCTGCTGCCGAAGCACCAAATGGCAGGAATAAGATATTTGTAAAGCAATATTCAAATGAAAAGGAAATAGCCATTAACGCTTCAAACGGTCCCGCTGTTAATGCATCATCAAAGAACGATTTTGGAACAGTATTAAACCAATGATTTTCATTTGTTTGGGCATATGCATGCAGTCCATCATAGTAGTGACTCATATGAGCGTAATGTTTCAATTCTATCTGCGCATGGCGCAATTCATCGATCGCCTGTGCAAATGTAGCAAAGCGTATTTGTTCGATTGGAATATTCCGTCCAATATATGCCATTAAACGATGCGCCTGATATTCAGCTGGCTGAACAGCGACGGCAAACGCTTTTACTCCTTCATACCAACGGGCATCAATCACTTTTGCATGCCCATGATTAGCTTCAAATGCATTCGCAACAGCATGATAGATGGAATCCTTTTCCGATTGAATTTTTACATATTGATTGTAGGTAACTTTAAATGGATCCTCCCATTTTTTCGGATCTTTAAGGTGAATACCTTCTTTTTCAATCAATGGATAGATTTTGTTTATATCAAAATGTTGGGGATCCCACATTAAATCCCTTGTTTGAGCTTCAAATTTTTGTCTTGAATTTAATTTCGTATCCAATATAATACTCATTGCTTGTCCTCCTTATTTAGAAATAGAAATCCCTAATTTTTCATATCGCTTTTCAATGATTTCTGATTCTATTTGACCCAATACTTCAGCAATATTGATTTGCAGCTCATGTTTATCAAATAAAGGCTGTAAAGCCAAAACCGCTTCTTTTGCTTTTGGGTACCACTTATCAACCCATTCCTGAACAATTTCAATATTTGACATCGTTTCTTCAGGTGTGTTGCGCGGGTCACTTAATGTTCGTCCCCAACGATAATCCCCGGGCCATTCTCCGTATCCAAGTGATTTTAAATAATCCCATCTGCTTGTTGCTTCGTCATTAACCAGTACAGTAAATAATGCAAACGCCCAATCCGCATGCCATTTATTTTGCTTATCAATCTGCAAATTTAGGCTTGCTAGATGAATGTCCCCTGCCTGTTTTGCTTTTTCATTTAAATGAACATACATTAAATTTCCAAGCAGCAGGTCAAGCGTTAAGTTTTGGGCCACAAGCACTTCTGCCCAGTCATTTGTTATCAGGATTTCTTCCACGTATTTTAGTAGCGGCTGATAACATGGTTCCTTCGTTAATACTTCTTTCCCATACTGTAAAAATTCACCGTGATGTTCCTGCATATTCATCGCCCAAGTGGAAATCCATTGAGCTCGGCCAATTTTGTCATAAGCTTGGAAAGTTGCACATTGTTCGATTGCTGTCCCAAGTGCATAGCGGATTACATATTGCATTTGTACATTTTCACCATATTCCAGATGTCTCAGTGGAGTATAAATGTCACGAACTGCGTTTACCCATTTTTCCGGAAGAGATTCAATAATTTGCAAATTCGCTGACAGTTGAAAAGCGGACTCCACCTCTTCTGCGAGTTTCTTACGGTCACGGATATAAGTTGTATACCAGAATTTTTTAGGATCCCTAAATGTCTCCCAATTGGAACTTTTTAATCTTGTATACCTGGGATCGTAAATATCATAATCTCGGTCATCAAAAATATGGCGATATTGTCCATGAAGATATGGCTGCTGTCTTACCGTTACAACTTCATATTCATTTTTCGTTTTCCAGTCCCAAGGTTGTTTTCGAATCCTTTCAATTTGATTTTGCGGTTGAGTCATAAGAATCCCTCCGTTTTCTCATCTATCATATTGTTAACGCTTACATATCTTTGCTGCTGTTTTAATCTTCGCTGTTCCTTTAATTCATCTATTTATTTAAATTTTCTAACAATTTAGATTTTCCTAAATTTCTAGGCTTAAATCTAGTGCAAAAATCTTTGGTTTTTTTGAAAAATACTGTATGTATCATGTGAAAAATTTCGAATAACTATTTTATAGACATACAAAAAGGAAGACCGATTTTTCGACCTTCCTTTTTGTAAAATAATGTTATCCTGCAGTGCTTGTTCGCTGCTTTCCAATATATACTTCAACTTGATGTGCTTGTTCATCATCAACAAGTTCCAGGAATGGCTGCGTTCCTTTATCCTTTCCATCTACTACCCACTTAACGGGAACACCATGCTCTTGTTGGCAATAAACTTCAAGCGAATAGGTAGTTTTCCCGTACCGATAGTCGATGTTGAACGATTTCCAATCAGCGGGAACACAAGGCTGAATGAAAAGCTGATTTTCGTGAAGCTTAACTCCTAAAACATATTCCAATCCTGCTTGGTACATCCAACCTGCTGCCCCCGTATACCATGACCAGCCCCCCCTGCCTTGATGCGGACTTGCCGTATAAACATCTGCTGACATAACATATGGTTCATTTTCATAGATCTGCACGTCTCGGAAAGTATGTGTATGGTTGATCGGATTCAGCATCGAGAATAATTCAAACGCTTTATCATGTCGTTCCAGCATCGCCCATGCGACAATTCCCCAAATCACACCATGTGTATACTGTCCGCCATTTTCACGGATTCCAGGAGGATATCCCTGAATATATCCAGGACTTGGTTTAGAGCGGTTAAACGGTTTTGTTAATAAGCGGGCAAGATTTAATTCGCGATCAACTAGTTCCCGATCAAAAGAGAACATAGCTCTTTGCTGCCGCTCTCGATCAGTTCCTTGGGAAATAACCGACCATGATTGTGCAATCGCGTCAATTCGGCATTCCTGGTGCTTATTTGTTCCAATCCATTCTCCAGTATCGGTGAAGGCACGGCGAAACCAGGATCCATCCCAGGCATTACGGTTAAGATTCCTTTCTAAATCACGGGCTGTCTGTTCAAATTGTTCAATGACAATATCAGAAATTGTCTCTTTTCCCAGTCCGATAAACCGCTTAAGAATATCCAAGAGGAACCAGCCTAACCATACACTTTCACCACGTCCCTTGGCACCTATGCGACTCATTCCGTCATTCCAATCACCAATCCCCATTAATGGAATTTCATGTTCACCAAATTTCAGGGCATGACGGATGGCACGTAAACAATGTTCAAGAAGTGTACCTGTTTCCTCAGAAACTACCGTATTTTCGTAGCGTTCCAATTCTTCTTCTCTGAGCACATCACTATGCAAAAATGCAACTATTTCATCAAGAATCGTTTTATCTCCTGTTTGTTCAATGTATCGTGATACTGTATATGGCAGCCATAACAGGTCATCTGAGAATTTAGTTCGAATTCCTTTATCTGTTTCTTGGTGCCACCAGTGCTGTACATCGCCTTCTTGGTATTGGTGAGCGGCATTGATTAGTATTTGTTTTCTTGTGATCGACGGATCAACATGTAAAAATGC
>JAUZQA010000459.1 GCA_030705665.1 Bacillota bacterium | reverse complement strand
TCAGATATTTTTCAATAATCGGTCCAATATAGGAATTTAGTACAGTGGTACTAGTTCGATCATATAACCGTGAGCGCGGGACAAGCTCACTTGAGATGGTCACATAATGCTCAGGAAGTTGTTGCCTGATCAATTCACCTGCCCTTTTTTCATGCTCTGGATTTGCATATGAATGCATAAAACTAATGGCGATCGCTTCAACATCCTGGTTACGTAACAGCTTGATTGCTTCATGAATATCCTGTTCAGACAGTGTGGTTACTTCCTGGCCTCTATAATCCACACGCTCATTCACACCGATTCTTAAATGCCGCGGAACAAATGGCTTAGGCGAAATATACTGATTGTTATAAGCATCGGGTCTAAGCCCTTGGCGCATTTCAAGAATATCCCGAAAGCCCTTCGTGGTTAACAAAGCAGTTTTTGCTCCTGAATACGTAAGCGCAGCATTTGTCCCTACAGTTGTTCCATGTACAATCAGTTCGATATTTTGAATAAAATGCTCAATGTCCATTTCGTGATCCTGGGCCATTTCCGTAAGTCCGTTAAAAAATCCAATGGTCGGATCCTTTGGTGTTGAGAGTGTTTTGTAAACACTCGAATTTCCTTCCTGGTCTGTCAGTAAAAAATCAGTAAATGTTCCGCCTACATCAATGCCAAGATTGTATTTCATATTTTTCACCTTCCCTTTATTAAAATCACTTCATGACTACGTTTGGATAATCGTTCAGCCCCATTTGCTGTGATGATGAACACATCGGACATATATGCTGATTTTTTCATATCCGGATTCATAATTTGCGGATGGAAGCTAATGACCATTCCTTCCTTTAAATACAGCAATTGTTCATCCTCCTGGCCAGGTACCTCTACACCAATGAATGAGGTTCCTGATGGTCTGGCAACAAATGGACGTTCAATCACATCCATCCCGATTCCATGGCCAGTTAAATGTCCACATAAGGTACCAGCATCTGCTGCCATTCTTTCCAGCTCTGCTTGAATATCGGTGACCTTCACTCCGGGTCTCATTGTTTGTTCTGCATATTCAATCCCGTTAGCCACCAATCTTGCTAATCTTTCCATCTCTTCATCCCGATGACCAAAACAAAACATCCTCGAATGCTCTACCCAGTGTCCCGTAGGCCCAGTAATTTCGAGAGAAACAATTAGATAATCGTGATCCTTTATAATCCGTGGGCGCGGATTTAGGAAGTAAGGTTCAACTGCTCCCGACTGTTCACTTGAAAGTGAAAGGAAAAGAGTATCCTTGGCCCCTAAGGCGTGTACAGTTGAATAAGCAACGGAAACGGCTTCTTCTTCTGTCATTCCAGGCCGAATGTTTTCAATAATCTTGTCAAAACCTGCCTCAATGATCCTATTAGCTTCTTTGATTCCTTCTATTTCTGCTGCACTTTTTATCGAACGGACTTCCTCAAAGGCAACACTTGCATCTTCCCATTTGATTTCTGGAAGCTCCTGTTTTAGAAAATGAAAATCCTCCAGTT
Organism: Bacillota bacterium; assembly: GCA_030705665.1. Next base: position 2,210 of record JAUZQA010000459.1, on the reverse strand, counting down.
TCATGGTATTATTTAAACCTACAACTCCAATTTTCCCCTTTGAAATATTAAATTCACTGAATTTTCTAATTATTTCAAGCGCTTCATGGTCACTTGGAAAGATCGTATCAGGTACACGACGATCTGTGCACCAGTGCAGCCCTGATGGAAGGATCTGAAATTGCTCATTTTCCAACACTAAACCATAGCCATATCGATGAATTAAATGATTATCAAATAAATAGCGCAATGAACCTTTTTTTCCTAAATAGGAATCTGCCACAAATAGTAATCCTTTATATTTTTTTTCTTTCATAAGTGATCTCACTCGATTTAACCGTTGTTCCCTTTCTGTCCTTTCTACAGAAATAATCATTGATTTAATACCCCCCATCTATTTTTCCAATAAATCACCTTTTATCTTTTACCTCTTTTTTCTGAATATTCATAATTGAATGATATTTTAATGCTAATACTTTGTAAATACATTTAATTGTTAATAATTTTTACATTTACGAGGTTATTATTTTTGAATATTAATACATTTTCATATTCATTTCTTAACAAATACTTAATTATTTTTCCCTTACTGAAAAAGCTTAGATAAAGGCATTTTTCTCTATGATTTTACCGTCAAAATAATTCTTCAAATTAAATTAATTGATTTATATTTTTCTGAATTTTATAATAACTATAATAACTCTAAATGTATGATTTATTTACATTTAGACCATTTAGAAAAAGATTGTGGGGGGTAGCGATGATTATCAAACATAAAAAACTATTAACCTTATCTGAACAAATTGCTGATCAAATTAGAGAAGCCATTATAAACAAGGATTTAAATCCTGGGGACAAACTTCCAGCGGAGCAAGAGCTTGCCGACCAATTTCAAGTCAGCAGACCTACGATTCGGGACGCCATTAAAATTTTAACTGCTTCCAAATTAATAGTTACTAAGTCGGGTGCCAGGGGAGGACATTTTGTTTCCGAAATTAATCTTAGTGATCTGATTAGTGACATTAGTGATTATATTACGTTATCCCTAAGCCTTGAAGGTATGACTATAGATGAGGTGGTTGAAGTAAGGGAGACGGTTGAAATTAAATCATGCTCTCTTGCTGCCCTAAGGAGAACGGATGCTGATCTGAAAATGTTGAAGGAAGCCCTTCCTAGTATAGATGTCCCGCTTTCAGGTAAACAATTTTTTGAACAAGACTTAAAGTTTCATCAGGCTGTCGCACAGGCAACACATAATAGGATGGTGATTATCACAATTGAGGCCATTACACTTTCTTTAACCCCTTACTTTACACATGAGGATTGTCCGGCACAACTCAGGAATGAGTTATCACTGGAGCTTTATGATCTTTACGAAGCAATTGAACAAAAAAATCCTGAGCTTGCTGAAAAAAGAATGATTGCACATCTAAGCCGTTTCATGGATTTTTTATCAGTACCAGTTTCTCATGCCAATTAATTTTTCAAAAAAAGGAAAAATAAAAAGAGTCCCCCTGTTTAAACAGTAAGATTTACAGACTGCTTTAACATGAAGGACTCTTTTTGAGCATAATCGAATTGATTTAAATTTATTTTAGTTTTGAAAATGCAAGTTCTGCTGCTTGAATCGTCTTTTCAATATCCTCGTCAGAGTGGGCGGTAGAAAGGAATACTCCTTCAAATTGGGATGGCGGCAAGAATACCCCATTGTTGGCCATCTCGCAATAATATGTTGCAAAATAGTCCAGATTGGAGGTTTTTGCTTTCTCATAGTTAATGACATTTTCATTTGTAAAGAAGAAGCCTATCATTGAACCAGCACGGTTACAAGTAAATGGAATTTGATACTTTTCTGCAGCAGCTAACATTCCTTTTTCCAGCATGTCTGCTTTATGGATAAATTCTTGATAATCTGCAGGTTTGAGCTGACTTAATGTTTCATAGCCTGCCGTCATCGCAAGCGGATTACCTGAAAGTGTTCCGGCCTGATAAATTGGACCGCTTGGAGCAATTTTTTCCATTATTTCGGCCTTACCGCCAAAAGCTCCAACTGGCAGTCCACCGCCAATCACCTTTCCAAGACAAGTTAGGTCCGGAGTAATATTAAAATATCCTTGAGCACAATTATAGCCAACCCGGAAACCAGTCATTACTTCATCAAAAATAAGTAATGCGCCATATTGTGTCGTAACTTCACGCAAGCCTTCCAAGAAGCCTGGCTGCGGCGGAAC
>JAUZQA010000458.1 GCA_030705665.1 Bacillota bacterium | reverse complement strand
TCGTTGATGATGGGGAAGCAGCTTCCCGATATTGCAACAGGTCTGGAATCTGGAATGTATCGTTATCCTCTTGGAGTTGTTGGAGGGATCACGCCATTTAACTTTCCAATGATGGTTCCTTCCTGGATGTTTCCGATTGCGATTGCATGTGGTAATACATTTATCTTAAAGCCATCAGAGCGTACACCTCTCCTTGCGGCACGGCTAGTGGAACTAATCGAAGAGGCGGGTCTTCCAAAAGGGGTTTTAAACATAGTAAACGGTGCACATGATGTGGTAAATGGGATGCTGGAACACAAAGACATCAAGGCCATTTCATTTGTTGGCTCACAGCCGGTAGCAGAGTATGTATACAAAAAAGGATCAGAGAACTTGAAGCGGGTTCAAGCCCTTTCTGGTGCTAAAAATCATTCGATTGTCTTAAAGGACGCAGACCTTGATTTGGCAGCCAGAGAGATTTCGAATGCTGCTTTTGGTTCGGCAGGAGAACGCTGTATGGCTGCCGCTGTTATTGCTGTAGAAGAAGAAATTGCAGATAAATTGATTGCTAAATTAGAAAAGCTGACAGATGAAATGACCATTGGAAATGGTCTGGATGAAGGTGTCTTTCTGGGACCAGTCATTCACGAGGAACATAAACAACGCACCATCGGTTATATTGAGTCCGGCATTGCTCAAGGTGCAGTACTCGTCCGTGATGGACGTAATGATGTGGAGGCTGCCGGAAAAGGTTACTTTATTGGCCCAACGATTTTTGATCATGTTACAAAGGAAATGAAAATTTGGCAGGAAGAAATCTTTGCCCCGGTACTGTCGATTGTTCGAGTGAAAGATTTAACCGAAGCAATCGAAATCGCCAATGCATCAAAACTAGCCAATGGTGCCTGTTTGTATACAGATCGTGCTAGTGCCGTTAGACAGTTCCGTGAAACCATTGATGCCGGTATGCTGGGAGTAAATGTCGGAGTACCTGCTCCCATGGCTTTTTTTCCTTTCTCTGGTTACAAGGATTCCTTCTATGGGGATTTACATGCAAATGGGACAGATGGATTTGAATTTTATACACGGAAAAAAATGCTGACTGGACGTTTTTCATAGAATGATATACATATCTGGTGCCGTACGAAAATGTATTATACTCTGCCGGGCACCAGATTTCATTCTTTTTCTTTTGACGGATTACAAAACGATTGAAGGAGGACGCGGATATGTCCAATAATCCGGAAGAGTTGTTTAAAAAAGACCGCCAATTTTTATGGCATCATATGACACCGTATAAAGAACAGGCAACGCCGACTGTTGCAGTTGAAGGAAAGGGTTCCTGGATTACCGATGTAAATGGTCATAAGTATTTAGATGCGATGTCCGGTTTGTGGTGTGTGAATGTTGGATATGGAAGAGAAGAATTGGCGTTGGCAGCCTATGAGCAACTTAAAACAATGGCCTATTTTCCTCTTTCGCAGAGCCATATGCCAGCGATTCAATTAGCTGAAAAACTAAATGAATGGCTGGAAGGAGATTATGTTATTTTTTTCTCGAACAGCGGTTCTGAGGCGAATGAAACTGCCTTTAAAGTGGTCCGTCAATATCATCAGCAAAATGGGGAGCCAAGCCGCTATAAATTTATTTCCCGATACCGGGCATATCATGGTAATTCAATGGGGTCACTTGCTGCGACCGGACAGGCGGTTCGAAAATATAAATATGAACCTTTGGCCCCAGGGTTTATTCATGTGAGCCCCCCCGACAGCTACCGCCGGCCTTTAGGGCAATCGATTGAAGAATTTAATTTGCAGTGTGCTTTAGAGATCGAAAAGACGATTATTTGGGAAGGGGAGGAGACGATTGCGGCCGCCATTATGGAACCAGCCATTACCGGAGGAGGAGTTCTTGTTCCTCATCCCGTCTATATGGAAAAAGTGCAAGAGATTTGTAACAAACATGGAGTTCTTCTCATCATTGACGAAGTGATTTGCGGATTTGGCCGTACAGGAAAAAAATTTGGACATTTCCATTTTAACGTCAAACCGGATATTGTCACGATGGCAAAAGGATTAACGAGCGGTTATTTACCTTTATCTGCAACTGCTGTTAGGCGTGAGATTTATGAAAAATTTAAAAGCTCTGAAGAATATGGTTATTTTCGCCATGTTAATACATTCGGAGGTAACCCTGCAGCCTGTGCACTGGCCCTGAAAAATATAGAAATCTATGAGAATGAAAATCTCGTTGAACGTTCACGGATTTTGGGGGAACGATTAAGGGAAGAAATGAGAGAAATCGAAAATCATCCACATGTAGGAGATATCCGCAGTTTCGGCTTTTTGCTTGGCATTGAACTTGTTGAAGATAAGGCAACGAAACAACCTTTAAGCATTTTAAAAGTAGATGAGATCATCGCATCATGTAATGCCAAAGGTTTGATTATCGGCAAAAACGGGGCCACGGTTGCAGGCTATAACAATATTCTTACCTTATCGCCGCCACTGTCCTCTACAGATGAAGATTTATCATTTATTAGTAACATATTGAAGGCTGTAATTAATACTCAAATTTAAAAGAAGTAATAAATCATAAAGGAACTGATTAAAGGGGGGAAACACGTTTGAAAAACATTTTAAGAGCAATACCATTATCTTTACAACATTTGTTTGCAATGTTTGGTGCAACCGTTTTGGTTCCAGCACTCACTGGTCTTGATCCTGGAAGTGCTCTTATTGCCAGTGGTTTAGGAACCTTGATTTTCCATCTTTTTACTCGAGGAAAGGTTCCTACGTATCTAGGTTCATCCTTTGCCTTTATTGCACCGCTTGCACTGTATGTGGGGAAACTGCATTCCCCAGGTCAAGCCGTCGCAGGTCTTATCAGCGTTGCCATTGTTTATGCTATTGTATCTTTGATTATTTCGATTGTCGGCTTTGAAAAAGTCCGTAAGGTAATTCCTCCAGTTGTCGTCGGACCGGTTGTAAGCATTATTGGCCTCTCGCTGGCAACCACTGCGGTGACCAACATGGCTTCGGCCCATTGGGATGCAGCCATTATCAGCCTTCTTGCAGCGGTCATCGCAACGCTTGCAGGCACAAAGGTGATCCGCCTCTTGCCGATCATCATCGGTCTAGCAGTCGGGTATGCTTATTCCGCGGTGCGTGGATTTGTAGATTTTCAGACTATAGCCACCGCACCGACTTTTGCCCTTCCGCATTTCGTCATGCCAGAATTCACGTGGGTCGTGATCCTCGGAATGGCACCGATTGCCCTGGTTACCATCATCGAAGACCTTGGACATATGTTTGTGCTAAATGAGATTATAGGAAAAGATGTGACAAAGAATCCTGGATTTTGGAGAATACTTTTGGGGAATGGCATTGCAACACTGGTCTCCGGCTTTATCGGCGGACCTGCACAAACAACTTACGCTGAAAACCTCGGGGTTCTAGCCATCACCCGCCAGTTTTCCGCTAGAATCATTCAAGGTGCTGCTGTTCTTGCGATTCTTCTTGGCTTGTTCGGTAAAGTTGGAGCTGTTATTCATTCCATTCCAGTTGCAGTGATGGGCGGCATATGTATCTTGTTGTTCGGCATGATCGCCGCAATGGGGATTCGTCACCTTATTGAGGAAAAAGTTAATTTGGCTAATATGAAAAATCTGGTTATCGTAGCGATCATCTTCATCATTGGGGTTGGATATGCGAATACAGGTATCGCATACGCCACCCTTACC
>JAUZQA010000457.1 GCA_030705665.1 Bacillota bacterium | reverse complement strand
TGAAATAAGCATGTGATATATTGTTGCAAAAAACCAAGCAAAGAATAGAGGTGTTGAAGCTATAATTGAATATGTAATAAAATTCTGATCTTGCTTAAATGATTTTGCCCAACAATAAATAGATAGCATATAAATGATAACAAACAAAGATGGAATATATTTTGATACCTCTAAATCAGAGATATTTAAAATTTGGCTGATTTGAGAAATAAGTAATGAAGTATATGGATAGAAATTATAGTTAGGAATATGTCCATAAATGCTTACATCCATTGCATACCCTACATAATGGGCATTATCTCCTCTACCCATGATTAGCACGTAGTTCTTTAATTTGGGAAGAAAAACTAGTAAAGCATTACAAAAGATAATTTGAAAAAATCCTAAGCTAAACTGTTTGCTGCTTCTTGTTGAGATGGAAGACAATAAAAGAAATATGCCATTTATTAAACTAAATATTAAAGCTACCCAGAAAATTAAAGGCGTAGATGAATATATAGAAACTTCATAGCCCATAGCTGGCTTTCTTGCAACTAGTAAAAGAGAATATGATATAAGCATAAAAGATATTGATGTCGATAACAGCTGGAACTTGTATATAGAGCACATTTGTCTCTGTAATTTGGATTCGAGAAATCCGATGAGATTGTTTAGTTCCAAACTAATTTTATTATTATGTTTATTTACATTAGACTCTTTTAGCATATAGTGCCTCCGGTTTTATTAAGAGCCAGCCATTAATACTCTGGATACAATGCTCTAACCTGCCAGGTTTCTGTAGGGAATCATCGGATTGTTCTGTCCCAGTATTATTAGTTGTTAATACAAAAATATCCCTTTTTCTATTTTAAAAATGTTGTGTTATATCGGACTGACATGTATATGAATTTATTTATAAGGTTGTTTATTTACCCACATAAGAGCTCGTAGAATACTAGTCATCAATTCAGGGTCGTTAACTGCTACATTCATTACTTCGCTAATTTTCATTTTTCCATTCTAAATATGGCTGTCAACAAGACTTCTGTTCACTCTGTTTCAAAGCGTTATCAAAATGTTTCGTGTGAAATATCCTTGCTTTACCATCTTAAAAAACTAGACATAAAAAAGCCTATTCAATCGCATGAAAAAGAATCGTCATACAGGATGAGGAATATTGTTAAGCCAAAGACGTCGTCTAAAAATGCTCATCTCAGATACTTTTATACGCTGATATATTTTCGCCTAAAAAACATATGGCTATATCTTCAGAAAAAACATTTTACAAATGTAAAAAGAGGTCCTCACGTAGGAGAGAAGATAAATTCAGATTTGATACGTTCATAATTCTCATTGATGAATGGCTCAGAAAAAAGCTAAGGGTTAAGTTAGTGATGGAGTGTAAGAGGTAAATAAATAGGAAGAAGTATGAGATTAAAAATTTTAGCTAAGTACTGAGGATAGAAAACGTAAGAAAGCTTAAGGAAGCAATGTAAAAGTATTAACATAATTAGTAAATTTAGAAGAAACATGGCTTTGGGATGAGCTCAACATATAAAATGGATCTTCATTATCCATAGAGCTCCTACTTAGTTTTTTGTTTTAGAGCTATTAGTACCAGTAAACTTGCTTCCATATTATGACCTAAAAATCTTCTTTTCATCTCTTTTTATAAAAGCCTAAATATGTAAAATATAATTCTCTCTTCAGGTTTGTTCGACTAACTTAAAAATTTATATCGAGTCTCCAAGATATCCGATTTTCAAGATATCTAGTTTTCAGGATATTTAGTTTTCAAAGTAAAATAATCCCCAAAAGCAGAATAAAAAATCCTTATCTGATAGCATTATATCTGAAAAGTCAACATGGAAGAACGTAAGAGATTATTAAAAATTCTTGAAAATAAGGAAAAAAGAAGCATATAAAAGAAACATATAAGCAAATGAAAACAGTGGTTTTTAATTTTTTTCATAACCTGTTAGTAGATCCTTGTTTCAATTTTCTGGCAATTAACAAAAAACTAACTTTTAGTTCACTTTCATAGATCAAAATATAATTGGATTATGACACCTATAGAACTTGGGGAAAAGCCTTTGACTTGTGAACAGTACTCAAGGAATGAAACAGGAAGCCACTCAGTCTTTAGACGAATGGTAATTCACATATGAGTACAACAAAAGAGAATGACTGTTCTGACTACATATTTTTGAAGTTGTATATGTGAAGAGTTTACATACCGAAAATTCTTAAAAGTAATTGATTTTATGGGTTCAACGCTAATTGAAAATATTTTAGCTCTCAAAATATTTTTGATTTTTTAGAGGATTTCGATAAACCCCACTTTTTGGCAAGCAGTTTATAAAGGATTTATAAGCATTCTGTTGAAATCAGAGGTTTATCGAAATCCTCTTTAGTAAATCTTATATAAGAAGTGGACCTAAATTACACCTAACAGTTTATATATATAATCAATGTGATACCCCCGTATAGATGACACATATAAAAATCATTAGCTGACTTGATGACTCTCGTCGCCACTTTCACTTCACCTCAAGAAAGAGAATTCCCGCCTTATTTTTAAAGAGATCTTAGGATAGCAAAGATGCACACTTTAACTTATGTGTAATAGCAGCTGGGACGTTGAAATCACCGAACTAAAAGGAGAAGCAGCTCTCATGAAAAGTAATTGGTTTTTTTTGCCAGTAGTATTTGGAATGTTATTGCTAGTTTCATGCGTTCAAGCAGCACCTGTAACAAATGGCCTGGTTGTTTATTATGATGGGAGTTTATCAGGGAATTCCCTGGTAGATCTCAGTGGAAATAACAATATCGGCTATGCCACGAGTGTAACTTCAGGGACAAACCAATCAACTGGCGCGAATTACATAAACCTTAACGGTATCAACAGTAAAATAGACGTTTCTAATAATGCAAAGACTAACATTTCCAGTCCTATATCGATTGAGTTTATAGGGTCAATTAACGCATTCAAGCCATATGGGCCACTTGTGAGCAAGTACAATAACAAGGGTTGGTACTTGAGTTGTTCGTCTGCTTCTCCTTATAATAAAGCTCGTTTTGGTCTATGTTTGCAGAGTGGTGGTGTAAACGTATACAACTCAGATACCAGTCTTGTTGCCGAGCAGGTATATGATATTGTAGTAACTTACGATAACAACACTGCCCATATTTACATCAATGGTGTAGATTCAGGCACTAAGACATTTAATTCGCCAATAGCAGGGGCTAGTAACAATATCACCATAGGTTACGGTTCTGGATTATCTACACCCTACTGTAATTGTAGCATGTATGCTTTTAGACTCTACAACAGGTCACTATCCTCGGCTGAAGTTGTACAAAATTACAATGATTGGATTGGGAGTGTTCCTCCTCAACCACCAACTGATGCTAATGATATAACAAGAATTAAAAAATTAGTGTATGGTGATGGTGGATTACCTCGATATATGGGATCACATGCAATTCAGCAGTCTGTTTATGGTTTAAACATATTAGATAGCAATTTGACTATTCATAGCTCCATAGGAACGCCATTTTTCCAGAATAACGGTGGATCATTGACTAACTGTTCGCTGTCTGTTGCAGAAACTACGATTAATGGGATTAAATGGAGAAATTGTTATGCTCCTGAATCAAGTGTTATTTTAACATACACAGGAAATAATCGTAGTGTTCAGGATACTTGTTTGTTATCTGATAACTCTTTTAATCTCAATCATTCGGTTACATATTCAGG
>JAUZQA010000456.1 GCA_030705665.1 Bacillota bacterium | reverse complement strand
TATCTATGAAAAAAAAATTCAAACTGATACGCAAACGGATATCATTTATTATACTTTGTTCACAAATGATCATACTTCCATTAATTTATTACGATATGTTGATTCGTATCAAGAAGTTAAAAAGATCAATGAAAAGCTAATCGCTCACAGAGTTCCTGTTATTTTCCAATCCTATGATGAAGAAGTTGTTTATCGGCAAGGAACAGAGTTAGAAAAGTCAGAAAGGAAAGCCTTTTATGATATCTTTTTAAAACACAAAAACTAGCAATCTGCTAGTTTTTGTTAGCAATAATTGGCGACCCCTGTGTTACCTAAAGATAACTTAATAACTGTTTTAGAATTAGCCAAACGGTCATGACAAAAAATAATGGTTTTACAAATTTACTACCCTTCGTTACTGCCACTTTTGTACCCACTATGGCTCCGACGATTCCTGAAGCAGCCATAATAAATCCATATAGGTAATTTACGTAGCCAAATTTAATAAAAACAATAAGTGCAACCACATTACTTGTGGTATTTAAAATCTTAGAATTTGCTTGAGCACTTACAAAACTTACACCTGTAGACAAAAAGACAAACAGCAGAAAAGATCCTGTTCCAGGGCCAAAGAAACCATCATAAAAACCAATAATGGTAGACAAGGCAATCAAATAGGTAACTAAACCTGCCGTTAATGGTTTCGGATTTTCACGTTTTCCGAAGTCCTTTTTTATGAATGTGTAAATAAGTATCAAGATTAATAAGACAACAATAATTGGTTTTAGCCATTCACTTGGTAAAATTCGGACTGTAAATACACCTAAACCTGCTCCCAAAATAACAAAGGGAATTATTTTTTTCATGAGCTGAGTATTTACTTTACCGGATCGTATGTAGGCAAATGAACTGCTTATGGAAGCGATCGAGCCTTGTAATTTATTCGTTCCAAGCACCATATGCGGGGATAATCCGACAGATAGCAAAGCAGGTACAGAAATTAACCCTCCCCCGCCTGCAACAGAATCAACGAAAGCAGTAATAAACCCCATTACAAACAAAAATATAATATTCTCCACGATGTTGACCTCTTTGGTTTATGTAGTTTTGTTTAAAAAAACAGAGGAGGACGAAAAGTATACCCTGTCCCCCTCTATCTTTTATCAAATAAAGTCAATTAAAACATCATCTAAAGGTAATCTTGTTGTTTGAAAAGCAGGTTGTGCAGCTTTACCGACTGCAATAAGTACTACTGGGAAAAAGCGTTCCGAAACATTAAATTTTTCTACAAATTGTTCTTTGTTAAAGCCACCCATTGGTACAGTGTCATAACCACGTTCCTTTGCAATTAACATCAATTGCATGGATACAAGACCCGCATCAAAAGAAGCAATATTTTTTCTCACTTCATCGGAAGCAAGCGGATAGGTTTTATTCGTACCTTCAATTAGGCGGTTCATGTTCGCTTCATCCATAAAGCCAGCTTCAAATGAACCCCTGTAGACTTTTTCCACATTTTTATACATTTCTTTATCGCCCAAGACAGCAATAACGGCAGAGGCTGTTTCCACCTGCTCTTGATTGTTCGCAATTGCTCTTAGTTCTCTTTTTGTTTCTGCATCTTGGAAAACGATAAAACGCCATGGCTGAAGATTACTTGATGATGGTGAAAGTGTGGCTTCTGAAAGCATGCTTTTTAGTTCTTCCTGGGAAATTTTAAAAGCTGGATCATATTTTCGAACTGAGTGACGTTCTTTAATCACTTCAGATAAGGTTTTCGTTACTGTTTCTTGCATTTGTTTTCCTCCTTTATTCTAGCAAAATACCAATTATAAGGACAAATGCAATATTACTATCTCTAAATAATTTCGTCAATCAAAATAATTTTTATTGTATCCATACCTCAAGCAAAGCTAAGCCAAATTCCTCTTAACTTTACATAATTTTGTTATTGTATACACGAACAAACCTCTATCAATTAATGTTTGAATAAGTCAGGTTCCTCTTGTTCCAATTCCAGCAACTTCCTCTTCATTTCTAAGCCGCCTCGATAACCGGTAAGGGCCCCATTTTTTCCAATTACACGGTGACATGGAATCGTGATTAAAACTGGATTTGCTCCAATTGCTGCTCCCACAGCCCTTATAGCTTTTGGTTTATTAATATGACTGGCAATATCCATATAAACTTTTGTCTGCCCATAAGGAATCTTGCAAAGAGCATCCCATACAGCAAGTTGAAACGGTGTTCCATGAAAATCTATAGGAATCGTAAAATTCCTCCGCTGTCCTTCAAGATATTCAACGATCTCAGCAGCATAGGGCTCAAGCTTGTGATCGTCTTCCATAAGCGGACATCCAGGAAATTGTTTTTTAGCCCAATATGTTAACTTTCCAAGCCCTTCATTCCCAGAACCAATAAAACAAAGTCCTTTTGTAGTAGCCGCAAGAAATAGTTGCCAGTCTCCACTGTGCAGTTCTGTCCAATAAACAGTTTGAAGATCCTTTATATGTAACATATCTCCCCTCCAATTATGAATTCCCAAACAAAACTTTTATAAAATGACATTCGCAAAAACGTATAACAAAACAATAAATACCAAATTAAACATCCTTTCAATTATATAAAAAAGATATGGGTAATTACCCATATCCAAAAAATCGAAATACTTTTATTATTATCTATTGTAACGTATGTTCGTCATAAATCGAATGAAATTTATGTCAATCCGTTTATCGATTATGTTTCATCCATTCGATTAGTTCGGAAATGGCGTCCTCAAAGTCGACTGCTGCAGTTCCATCCTCCGGAATTTGGCCCATACAATCATCAAATTCATCTATTCTGGCAATGAAATCCTCCATACGTTCTTCTGAATTTTGTTTTTTTGATTGGTATTTTTTTGCTTTATTCATCAGTTCAACGAATGCATCATCATCGCCAACTTCATCGATCAAACTCCAAACTTCCTGAAGCACCGTTTCTAATTTTTGCACTGAAGAATGAAGCTTTTCTAATTTTTGGATAGTATTTTCCAATCCCGCTCTTCCTTTCATTTAAAAAAATCAGCTTATAACTTCATAATTATTATCGGAGGCAGAAACATAATTTAAACAATTTAAAATTATATACTCATGCATGGCAATGCAAAAGGGGTTAGCCAAGGCTAACCCCTCAGATTGTCGAGAAAGAGGTACTTTCTCGGCAATTTTTTATTTTGTCAGCTATTATAAATATAAAATTAATGGATATCCCCTGCTATTGAGCCGGGTGATTTCCGCTCCGGGTGCCAAATCAACCTAAAGTATTGCAACACACTTTTTCTAATCTTGCTAAGTGTGATGCAATCTTTTATATTTTGACAGGCTGCAGTAAAATTAGCGGTAAGCAACGTTTGTTCTAATTTTCCTTTCCAGTTGACGTTCAGAACGAATCCCGTAAATATAACCAATAAATATCATTTTAAAGAGAAGAAGGGGGTCACAGTAGGGCTCCCATTATCATCGCCATAATAAGGGCGGAGCTTTTCGGGAAGAAACGAAAAATCAATATATTTATCAATCAAACGAAGAAGATGGTCATCAGGTACCAATTCATCAATAGATACTAATTCATATTCATTTTGGCTATAATCTTTTGGCTTATACATTGGTTTCACCACTTTTTGATATATTAGTTGAGCTGAAGGGCTTTATTGAAAACACTCGTTGATTGGCGCGGAAGGCACGAAGACTCCTGCGGGAGTACGGGGCTGGGGAGACCCCACAGGCGCTTC
>JAUZQA010000455.1 GCA_030705665.1 Bacillota bacterium | reverse complement strand
CCATCCAATGATTCTGCTACTTCTGCATATCTGCTTGGACCTAATTTTGGATGCAGAAAAGCCATATACATTTCAGGCAGTAAAACAAAATCTGCACCTAGATCTTTCGCCTTTTTAATATATTCTTTTGCTTTTTGTAAATTCGCAAGTTTATCCGAACTTGATTTTAGTTGAGCCACAGCTACCTTCATTAAAGTACCTCCAAAAATGATTAGTATGTTTTTTGGATCTTTCGCATTTTACTTATTTAAAAAATATGATTAGAATTTGAATACCTCATATTAAAAGTTTTACTCTATACCATCTATTCAAAATCTTCTATTGTAAATTTTACTATATATGTAAACTTTATGACAGAAAAATCAATCTATTGCTAGGAACCAAATAAGATTTTTATTTTTAAATTGTATCCTTTATATTGAAAAGAAGAATCGTATACTTTAATTCTGCCAATAACCACTGTATATGAGTTGATCCATACCATTTTTGTGATTAAGATTTTATTAAGCTGTATTAACTATTATTTAAAGAACAATTCAAAATGGAAATGCCCATCTATTTATTTATAACTGAAAAGGATTTAAGAGCTTTTTGAAAAATTTTGGAGGGACTAGAAATGAGAATTCACCTTATGCGATTGGCTGCGGGAGCTGTGATCCTAGCCATTCTTTTAGGAATATTATGGATAAACATCAATAATAACCAGCTGTTAAATATGATCTTGTACTTGGTATCTTTCTGCACGATTTCCTACCTCATCGGTTACTTTCTCTTAAAAATTCGGATTGGTGGAGGGAGAGGAAAACTGAAACTGGTGATGAAAAAGAATTTGATTAGGGCAAAGAAAATCAAAAAAGCGGAATCTAATGATAGCAGGAGGGCTAATTACAGGAAAAATCGTAAATCTCAATGAAAAGTGAAGTAGATTGTTCAAGAGCTTGAGTAAAAAAATATTATAAAGTCATACATACAAAGGTTTGTTCTTGATTAGTTAATAATATGATGAACAAAAGGATGCAGAAATGAACAGCATCCTTTTGTTTGTGTAGAATATCTGCATTGAAAATAATTTTAGTATCTTTTATCTATCATGTAGTCAATATATACCGCTTTTAATGATGATAGATTCTTGTTATATTAAGGTTATAATATATCGAAAGACCTACCCCGATTACCTTCCAAAAAATCCTCGAGTATAAAATAAACCAAAAATCAAGTGATTTAAATTATAAAATTTTTGTTAACTATACTAATTCTGCTTTAAACTGAGGTAAAATGAAAAAAATACGAAATGTTGGCTATTTGGGCAAAAAATACCATAAACCTAAATTGCACTGTTAATGATTATGAGCACTTATTCAGAACGGAGATATATACCGTCAATTTCAACAGGATAACGACACAAGATTGGAGTACGTGTGAATGTTAAAAGAGCATACAAGGTATTCACGACTTGCAAATATAACAAAAATGATCAATACGAAGCTGGATTTGCGCGAAGTGCTGCAGCATGTCACAACGGCTATATCTGAAGAAATCGTCCAATGTGATTCTGTGGGTATTTATTTGCCACAGGAGGACGGCACATTTAGAGGATATGTAGGAAAACCCGAGGTCATTAACGGCTGGACACTTGACATGCATGTGATTGATACAGATTTTGATTTATTGGCAAAAGAAGTGATTGAAACAAAAAAAGCAATCTATATACCTGACACTTCTAAGGATAGTCGGCCGGACCCAAGAGCGGTAAAAGGGTTCCAAATCAAATCACTATTAGTTCTTCCGATCTCTTTTGAACAAGAATTATTCGGTCTTGTTTTTTTATTTGATTACGGCACACCTATGAACCTAACGGAGTCAGAAATTCAAACGGTTGAGGCCTATGTAAATATGGCTGCCGTTGCCATTCAGAACACAAACAATTTAGCCTCTAAGGAGAAACTTATCAGGGAAAAGCAATTATTACTTGATGTTACGCGTGATCTTTCGATGTGCTCTTCTATGCAGGGAAGCCTTGATAAGTGTTTTTACTACTTAGGTCAGGTCTTAGAAAATGATAATATTGGCGTTCACCTAATGGAACCATTAGCTGAAAAAAGAATTAAACCTGCAAAATTGAGTAAAGATAGTGACTGGACAGAAGAGGACTGGATTGAAACACATAATAAGATAAAATTCGATTCAACGAATGACGCCGTGATGCAAGAGGTAATTGACACCAAAAAGCCGATTCTCATTCCAGATGTCTTTGCCGATGAACGGCCAAACCATGAAGTTTGCCGCAATTTTGGAATTAAAGGCTTATTTGTGTTCCCATTAGTCTCAATGGGAGAAGTTTTAGGTCAAATCGCTGTGGTCAATCTTACGGAAAAAGAGTCCTGTTTTTCTGAAACTGCAGTACAACTTGCACAATCGATCGTTGACGCTACTGCCTCTACGTTATCAAACTTGTTATATATGGAAAAACAAGAGGTCATTATCGAGGAGAGAACCTCTGAATTAACGGATAAAAATCGAGAACTTGAAAGAGTTGTTGCAGAATTACAGCACCTTAGCCGTGAGAAGGAATTAATTCTGAATTCTGCGGGTGATGGTATTTTTGGTTTAGACCTCGACCGAAACATAACCTTCTGTAATCCGGCTGGTGCCTCTATGTTAGGATACGAAAAAGAAGATGAAATTATCGGGAAACCTGCCTGTGTTATTTTCAATGGGGGTGAACCAAAACGACAAATACACGCTCCATTTTTGTTTAATGGAAAATGGGAAAATTACTATAAGGACGATAAATTTTTCAGAAAAGATAATTCCAGCTTTCCAGTGGAATATGTGATTTCTTCGATCAAGGAAGAGAGCGAAATTGTCGGTGAAGTGGTCACATTTAAAGATATAACAGAAAGAAAGCAATTAGAGGAAAAAATTAAATATCATGCCTATTTTGATAGCTTAACAGATTTACCTAATCGTGTTCTTCTAAAAGACAGGCTTGACCAGGGACTTACACATGCCAAAATGACTGGCGGCAGATTAGCGGTTTTATATTTGGATTTAGATCGCTTTAAGTTCGTAAATGATACACTTGGACATAGCGTGGGGGATAATTTATTATGGCAGGTTTCCAAACGTTTAACAGCCTGCGTTCCGAAAAGTGCCACCGTATCACGGCAAGGGGGAGATGAATTTACCATCTATTTACCCAATATCAAAAGTGAACGTGAAGTGCAGAGAGTGGTGAACCGTGTCATTGCTTCTTTTTCAAAACCATTTAAATTATTGGACAATGAAATGTATATCAAAGCAAGTATCGGTATTAGTTTGTTTCCCGAAAATGGCGACACTTCGGAAATCTTAATCAAAAATGCAGATACGGCTATGTATAAATCTAAAGAAATTACCGGCAATCATTATCATTTCTTTAGTGAAGAAATGGATTCAAGAACCTTTGAAAATATTAAGCTTGAAAATGCTTTATATAAGGCTTTAGAAAATAAAGAACTCATTGTCTATTACCAGCCGCAAATAAACTACCAAACAAAGAAAATTGTCGGTGTAGAAGCTTTACTGAGATGGCAGCATCCCGAGCATGGCATGATTCCGCCTGATAAATTCATCCCGATTGCTGAAGAAACAGGCTTAATCGTTCCAATTGGGGAATGGGTTCTGAAAGAGGCCTGCAGACAACTTAAGGATTGGCATCATCAAAGCAACGAGTTTATTTGTATGTCTGTCAATTTATCTGTTCGTCAGTTTGAACAAAAAAATTTGTTT
>JAUZQA010000454.1 GCA_030705665.1 Bacillota bacterium | reverse complement strand
CTGCTGCAGGATTAAGCCCACTCCCCATGTTGCCAATAAACTATCCAGCGGCCGATTATATAAAAAACGAATAAGGGAAAATTCAATAATCATGCCAACTCCGGCAGCAATCAGGAATGAAACAGGTATCGATACCAGAAAATAAAGATCAAAATATTTTTCCGGAAACAGATTGGTAAATACCGTCTGCATTACATAGGTTGAATAAGCCCCAACCATAATTAATTCGCCATGGGCCATATTAATAACACCCATCAAGCCAAACGTAATCGCCAGACCAAGAGCAATTAACAGCAATATGGATCCTAAACTGAAACCGTTAAATAGAGTAATAGGAATTGCTGACATTTAGAATCCTCCTTTTCTTTTTTTATAAAAAAGGAAGAAGAGAGTTCCTTCTTCCCTTACCGATATTATTTGTTACTCAGTTTACTTGCCCATTTGTATCCTTTTAAATAGGGATCCGGTTTTATTGGCTGACCAGAATTCCATACTTCCTTGAATTGACCGTCCGCCTGGATTTCTCCAATTCGAACGGGTTTATATAGATGCTGGTTGTCTCCATCAATTTTGACTTTTCCTTCTGGAGCATCAAACTCAATGCCTTTGGCAGCTTTTTTCACTTTATCTACATCCGTCGAACCCGCTTTCTCAACAGCTTTCGCCCACAAATGAACTTGATCATAGGCTGCTTCAATTGGATCATCCGTTACACGGTCTTGACCGTATGCAGCTTTATATTTTTTTACAAATTCTTTATTTTCAGGTGTATCGGTTGTTTGATAATAATTCCAGCTGGCCAGATACCCTTGAAGATTTTCTGCACCGATCCCGCGGATCTCTTCTTCAGCAATACTGACGGATAAAACGGTAAGATCTTTAGAGGTAATTCCAGCATCCTTCAGCTGTTTGAAAAAGGCCACATTACTATCTCCATTTAAGGTGTTAAAAATAACTTGCGGTTTATCCTCCTTAATTTTTGCAATAATCGTGTTGTAGTCGGTATGTCCAAGCGGTGTATATTCTTCACCGACTAATTTCCCCCCCTCGGCAGCAAGCTGTGCTTTGATGGCAGCATTTGCTGTTCGTGGAAAAACATAATCAGAGCCAAGCAGGAAGAATTTAGTCCCACGGTTTTTTAACAGCCAGTCAACGGCAGGAACAATTTGCTGGTTTGGAGCAGCACCGGAATAGAAAATGTTTGGTGATGATTCCATGCCTTCATATTGGACAGGGTACCAAAGCAATCCGTTGTTCTCCTCCACAACCGGAAGCATGGCTTTGCGGCTCGCAGAAGTCCAGCCTCCAAAAATGGTTGCTACTTTATCTTGTTGAAGGAGCTTTTTTGCCTTTTCGGCAAAGGTTGGCCAGTCGGAGGCACCATCCTCAACGATCGGTTCAATCTTTTTCCCTAATACCCCACCTTGTGCGTTAATTTCCTTGATGGCTAGTAGCTCTGCATCGCGAACAGACGTTTCGCTTATGGCCATTGTTCCGCTTAATGAATGTAAGATTCCAACTTTAATGGTATTACTCGAGCTGGATGATGATAATCCGCTTTCCTTTTTGGTCGAGGTCGACTCTGCCCCCGAGCACGCTGCTAACAGCAAGAGCATGACTGCAATCAATGATCCTAGTATTCTTCTTCTGACTTTCATTCTGTAACCCCCAATAATTTCCTTTTTGTGAATTTTTCTTACAAAACACAGGTTAACAGTCCAAAAAAAGAAATTCTATAAACATGTGAGAATTTCTAACACGTTTTTTATAAAATCTTCCATTTTTAGCTGAAACAGGGTTAGGGCCTAAAGGTAAAATCCATGGGGAAAATGAAAGATATTTTTTTACTGGAAACTAGTGAGCAAGCAGAAATAGCTGTTCTAATCTTTATTTTGAAAAATTTGTTAAAAACCATGTTAGATTTTCTTACAGGGTCGTGGATTGTCTTTTACTCGTCTTATATAATAGTTTGATAGTTCGGAAAATACTTGATGGAAGAGGAGGAAATATGAAACTAACAGCACGTGAGCAGGAAAAATTATTAATCGTAGTCGCTGCAGATTTGGCAAGACGGCGGAAGGAGCGGGGATTGAAATTGAGCTATCCGGAGGCGGTTGCCTTCATCACTGCCGAAATCATGGAAGGAGCCCGTGACGGGAAAACAGTCGCAGAGCTCATGCATGAAGGCACAAAAATCCTCACAAGCGAGGATGTCATGGAAGGGGTAGGGGAAATGATCCACGATATTCAGGTGGAAGCCACATTTCCTGATGGAACAAAGCTCATAACCGTTCATGAACCTATTCGCTAGATCTTTATTTTGATAGAAAGAGGATGAAAGCAATGATTCCAGGAGAATATCGCTTAAAGCAAGAGGAGATTATTTGTAATCAAGGTAGAAAAACAGTCAAGGTAACGGTCATCAACCGCGGGGATCGGCCCATTCAAGTAGGTTCTCATTTCCATTTTTACGAAGCAAATCGTGCATTAGAGTTTGGACGTGAACAAGTTTTCGGCATGCACTTAAATATTCCGGCTGGCACTGCCGTCCGTTTTGAGCCTGGTGACGCAAAAGAGGTGGAACTAGTACCGTTTGCCGGGAAGCGGGAAGTGTATGGATTAAATAATAAAACGGAAGGACCATTACCTAACAGGAAGGAGGAGTGAGTATGAGTTTTCGAATGTCAAGGAAGCAATATGCAGATATGTTTGGCCCGACCATAGGAGACCGGGTGCGCCTGGCTGATACCGATCTATTTATAGAGGTTGAAAAAGATTTTACTGTATATGGAGATGAAGTGAAATTTGGCGGAGGAAAAGTGATTCGTGATGGGATGGGACAGCATCCGTTAGCATCAAGGGAGGAAGGGGTTTTAGATACAGTCATTACGAATGCGCTCATTGTCGATTACAGCGGTATTTATAAAGCGGATATTGGTATTCGTGATGGGCGGATTGCTGGAATCGGGAAAAGTGGGAATCCCTTGTTAATGGATGGCGTGGACATGATCATTGGCGCAGCAACAGAAGTGATTGCATGTGAGGGCATGATTGTGACAGCGGGAGGGATTGATGCGCATATCCATTTTATTAGTCCACAGCAAATTGAAACCGCATTGGCTTCTGGAATCACAACGATGATTGGAGGCGGAACAGGTCCGGCAACAGGAACGAATGCAACCACTTGTACACCTGGAGAGTGGAATATTTATCGGATGCTCGAAGCTGCGGAGGAATTTCCTATGAATCTAGGTTTCTTAGGGAAGGGAAATGCTTCGGCAACCGCCCCATTGATTGAACAAGTAAAGGCTGGTGTCATCGGGCTTAAGCTTCATGAAGACTGGGGAACAACCGCCTCCGCGATTGACCATTGCTTGCGGGTGGCAGACGAATTCGATGTTCAAGTTGCCATTCATACAGACACGTTAAATGAAGGAGGCTTTGTTGAGGATACGCTGGCTGCCATAAATGGAAGGGTCATTCATACATACCATACAGAAGGTGCCGGCGGAGGACATGCTCCGGATATTATCAAGGTTGCCAGTTATCCTTATATTCTTCCTTCTTCCACGAACCCGACCCGCCCCTTTACAAAAAATACGTTAGAAGAACATCTTGATATGTTAATGGTTTGCCATCACTTGGATCCTGATGTTCCCGAAGATATCGCCTTTGCCGATTCTCGGATTCGCAAAGAAACGATTGCAGCTGAAGATATTCTCCAAGATCTCGGTGTTTTTAGCATGATCAGTTCTGATTCCCAAGCGATGGGAAGAGT
>JAUZQA010000453.1 GCA_030705665.1 Bacillota bacterium | reverse complement strand
TGCAAGAAGATTAAGTAATGTTGATTTACCAGTCCCATTGTTTCCAATGATGCCAATTCGATCTCCCGGTTTAACGAGCAAGTTAAAGTCGTTAAGGATGACTTTATCACCATATCGTTTTGAAGCATCTTTTAATTCAAAGACTTGTTTTCCTAACCTGCTGCCATTTAAGGAAATATCAACCTTACCCGTTGTTTTGCCAACTGCCAGCTTATCTTCTAATTGCTCAAAACGCTGTATCCTTGCCTTTTGTTTTGTTGATCTTGCCTGTGCACCTCTTCTAATCCATGCTAACTCGTTTCTGTATAGGTTCTTTTGTTTTTCCAAGGTTGCTGCATCATTTTCTTCACGAATAGCTTTTGCTTCTAAGAAGGCAGCGTAATTTCCTTTATAGCTATACAGGTTACCACCATCCAATTCAAAAATCCTATTGGTAACCCTGTCTAAAAAGTAACGATCGTGGGTAACAAGTAAAATCGCACCTTTATATTTGCTTAAATAATCTTCAA
This sequence comes from Bacillota bacterium, assembly GCA_030705665.1. The sequence goes on along the minus strand of JAUZQA010000453.1, from coordinate 3,280 downwards.
GCCATTTGATCGTCTCAAAATCAAGATGGTTAGTAGGTTCATCGAGAATTAACAGATCAGCACTTTCAATCAATGCTTGTGCCAGTGCTACACGTTTTTTTTGTCCCCCAGATAACTCAGATACTTTTTTGCTCATATCCTCAATTCCAAGCTTCATCAAAATTGATTTAGCATTTGTACTTGCGTCCCAGGCATTTTGAGCATCCATTTGTTTTTGTAACTGAAATAAAGTTTCCTGCAGTTGATTATTACTTGGTGAAGCTTCTAATTTTAAAAGCGTATTTTCATATTCCCGCATCAACTTTAAAATGGGGGCTTCGCCATTGAAAACTTGATCAAGAACAGTTCGGTCAGCTACAAAGTCTGGATGTTGGCTTAAATAGGAAATCGAATACTCTTTCCCAGTGATAATTTCTCCTTGGTCGGGAATGTCAATTCCTGCAACAATTTTTAATAATGAGGATTTTCCGGTCCCATTGACACCAATCAGGCCAATCCGCTCTTTTTCACCAACGGTAAAGGATATTTCTTTAAATAATTGCTTCTCTCCATATGTTTTGGAGACATTATCAACCGTTAGCATTTTCATAATTTTGTCCATTCCATTCTTTATAAAATTCTTCCAAATACATCTCCATGAATTGCTTTCGGCTTTGAGCCAAATTTCTAGCTGTTTCAGTATTCATTAAATCCGTTAATTTTAGTAATTTTTCGTAAAAATGATGGATACTCGAAGATTTGCCATTTCGATATTCTTCGAGGCTCATTTTTTCTCTTACTTCCATCCCAGGATCGTAGATTGGCTGTCCTTTTTTTCCCCCGTAGGCAAACGCTCGTGCAATACCAATTGCCCCAATAGCATCCAGGCGGTCGGCATCTTGGACGATTTTCGCCTCAATCGAAGTCAGCTCTGCACCTTCTCCGCCTTTATACGAAATTGTGTTAATGATTTCATTAATATGATTTTTTTGCTCCGTTGTTAATTGTAAGGTCTTTAAAAACGAATCTAATTTTGCCTTGCCCTTTTCAATTGATTCGTTTAGCTTTTCATCTGGTATATCATGTAAAAGGGCTGCCAGTTCAATAATAAAAGGGTCCCCTTTTGTTTCTTCCTTAAAGATAAATAATGCATTTTTACGGACGCGATCGACATGGAACCAATCATGTCCTGTGGCGTCTTCCCCTAATTGCTGTCGGACAAATGCTTCTGTAGTTTGGATCAATTTATTCTTCACCTGTCAAACACCTGCTTTCATCTTGCTATTTTATCATGAAAAAGGGCAGGGAAGAAAAAATATCCGTTGCAAATGGCCAGAAAAAAGCCGCGGATGATTATCTCCGCGGAATTACTGCTTGTATTTGCTCACAGGTAGTTATCATGATATCAATCATTTCCGTTAAGTCCTCAATTTGATCCTCACGAACTAAGCGGCCGAAATCAATTGTAACCTTACTTTTCATTTTTTCCTTTTGTAATGGATAAAAGTTTACAGTTTGCTTAATTTTCCGGCCGATTCCCCAAATATCGGAGACAACTTTTTGGATTTTCTCATAATCGATGATATTATCCTGATGCTCAAATGAAAATAACAATCGAATCCAGCAGCCTGCTTGTTGTTCTAGCCGTGAAACTGGTAAAAGCTCTGCAGCCAAATTTTCAAGCTCTGCTTCTAATATAATACCTGCACTCACACTGCTTGAATTTTCGGCCTTAAAACTTAGTTCATATTTTCTTGAAAGCTTGGCAGTATTTATATAGTCATTTCGATCAATGATGCTGATATCACCAGTTAAATCTAAATCATAAACTGCTCCTTCGAGAACAACTTTCATATTTTCAAACGCGGTAGGATCAAACATTAGAATAGACCCACCGCATTACCATTTTCGTCCACATCCATGTTTAGGGCAGCTGGCTTTTTCGGCAGCCCAGGCATCGTCATAACTTCACCCGTTAAAGCAACAATAAACCCAGCACCAATAGATGGCTTAAATTCCCTGATCGTTATCGAAAAATCTGCTGGCCGTCCTAATTTTGACGGATCATCAGATAAAGAATATTGAGTTTTGGCCATACAAACAGGTAAATTAGACCAGCCAAATTTTTCAAAATCAATCAGCTGCTTTTTTGCTTTTGGTGAAAACTCGACTGACTTTCCGCCATAAACCTTTTCAACAATGGTTTGGACTTTTTCTTCAATGGAGGCTGATAATTCATATAAAGGCGAGAACTGATTTTCTTCTGTTTCAATTGCCTTCAAGACTGCTTCAGCAAGCTGGAGGCCGCCTTCTCCACCTTTTTCCCAAACTTCGGTCAATGCTGCAGGAATCTTTTCGAGATTACACCAATCGAGTAAGGTTTGAACTTCTTTGTCAGTATCGGTAATAAATTTGTTAATAGCGACAACAATAGGCAGACCAAAACTCTTAATCGTTTCAATATGTTTTTGTAAGTTAGTCATCCCCAGAGATAGAGCAGAAAGATTCTCGGCAGCAAGCTCGTCCTTAGCGACACCTCCATGCATTTTTAAAGCACGAATCGTCGCAACAATCACAACAGCTTCCGGTTTTATACCAGCACTTCTTGCTTTAATATTTAAAAATTTCTCCGCACCAAGGTCTGCTCCAAAGCCCGCTTCGGTAATCACATAATCAGCAAGTTTTAAGGCAGCCTTAGTCGCAATCACACTGTTACAGCCATGAGCGATATTCGCAAAAGGACCGCCGTGCACCAATGCTGGTGTATGTTCAATTGTTTGCACAAGATTAGGCTTTACTGCATCCTTTAGCAGCAAAGTTAATGCACCTTCTACACCTAAATCGCCAACAGTCACTGGCTCTTTTTGCTCATTATAAGCAATCACAATACGCGATAATCGTAATTTTAAGTCATGTAAGTCTGTTGCTAAGCAAAGAACAGCCATAATTTCCGAAGCTACGGTTATATCAAAGCCATCTTCCCGTGGAACACCTTGAAGCGGTCCACCAAGCCCAATAACAACCTTTCTTAAAGCACGGTCATTTAGATCAAGGGCACGTTTCCAAACAATTCTTCGTTGATCAATGTGCAGCTGATTTCCCTGCTGCAGATGGTTATCAATCAATGCAGCAAGGGCGTTGTTTGCCGTCGTGATTGCATGAAAATCACCTGTAAAATGAAGGTTAATATCTTCCATTGGCAGCACCTGTGAATAGCCGCCGCCTGTTGCCCCGCCTTTAATCCCCATTGTAGGGCCCAAGGATGGCTCCCTTATTGCGATCATTACTTTTTTCCCCTTTT
>JAUZQA010000452.1 GCA_030705665.1 Bacillota bacterium | reverse complement strand
TTCTTATTCCTCCTACTCTCTTATGCAAATGCCATGATGGCGCGGATTCCAACAAAAGCCAAAACGATAAACAAACAGACGGCTATGTACTCTGCGGTTTTCTGAGATTTAACCGAGACGGTAATGCCCCAAGTAATCAGGAATGTCCATATGCCGTTGACAAAATGATAAATACAAGCAAGAATGCCAATCATATAGAGTACTAGTGTATAGCCATTATGTACTATGTTTCTCATAAAATCATAACCTGCTTCAGCACCGTTAAACTGGATCTGTACTTTGGTTTCCCAAACGTGCCAAGCAATAAAGATAAGGGCAGTAAGACCCGCAATCCGCTGCAAGGTAAACTTCCAATTTCGTACATAAGAATATTGTCCAACATTACTTCGAGCCTGAAATGTAATGGCAATCCCATATATTGCGTGGAAAAGCAATGGTAAGAAAATGATGAAAAGCTCAAGAACATATTTAAACGGTAAATTGACCATAAATGTTGCCGCTTTGTTATAGGATGAGGCCCCCCAGACCGCCGAATAGTTGACGAGCAGATGAACGGTCATAAACACGCCGACTGGAATGATCCCTGCCAATGAATGCAGTTTTCGCAAAAAGTACTGATTGCTTTTTTGTTCCATATAGACTGAACTCCTTTGTGATGCAAATGTTCTTTTTGTTAAAAAATAAGGCGCCATGCCCTAAAGCAAGGCGCCTGCAAATGGTTAAGATAAAACCAGTTCTTTTTCTTGATGCTTTTTCGTAAGTAGCTCTTTGCCGGCAATACCGGGGTTTGTCATTTCAAATGGATGGAGAATAATATCAAGGTCCTCAGACGTTAGAACCCCTCTTTCAAGGACAATTTCCCGTACAGGTCTGCCTGTTACAATTGCTTCTCTGGCAATAGATGCTGCGGTTTCATAGCCAACATGCGGATTAATAGCCGTAATGACACCCACACTATTATTCACATAAGACTCCATTCTCTCTTTGTTTGCCGTAATGCCGCTGAGACAATGGGTGCGAAATACTGTGAATACATTGGTCATGACTCTGATTGATTGTAATAGATTGAAAGCAATGACAGGTTCCATGACATTCAGCTCAAACTGCCCGGCTTCAGATGCCATGCTGATGGTTAAATCATTGCCCACCACTTGGAAGGCACTTTGGTTAAGAACTTCTGCCATAACCGGATTCACTTTCCCAGGCATAATGGAGGACCCAGGTTGGCGCGGCGGAAGATTAATTTCTCCTAAACCACAGCGAGGTCCGGAGGTCATCATCCGTAAGTCATTGGCTACTTTAGACATATTCAACATACAAACCTTAAGGGCTGCTGATACTTCGATATAAACATCCGTATTTTGGGTTCCATCTACAAGGTTTTCCGATCCTCTAATAGGCAATCCGGTTCTTTGCGCCAAGAATTGAACGGCCTTTTCAATGTAATCAGGTTCTGCATTTAACCCCGTACCGACAGCTGTTGCTCCAAGGTTTACTTCATATAAGTTTTTAAATGTACTCTTAATTCGATTGATATCTCTATTAAGTACCCTTGCATAGGCTTCAAACTCTTGGCTGAGAAGAATTGGCACAGCATCCTGTAAATGCGTTCTTCCCATTTTTAACAAGCCGTCAAACTCAAAGGCCTTTTTCAAAAACTCTCCGTGGAGCTCCTCCATTACGTTGATTAACTCTGTTAACGTCATCAAGGTAGATACATGGATAGCGGTTGGAAAAGAATCATTGGTGGATTGGGCCATGTTCACATGAGAGTTAGGGCTGATCACTTTATAATTTCCTTTTTGTTCGCCGCAAATTTCCAATGCCCTGTTCGCTATGACTTCATTGGTATTCATATTAATGGATGTCCCCGCACCGCCTTGGATCGGGTCAACAATAAACTGGTCATTCAGCTTACCGTCAATTACTTCATCTGCAGCTTCCATAATGGCAGCTGCAATCTTCTGATCTAATTGACCAATTTGTGAATTAGCATATGCAGCAGCTTTTTTAACCATTGCCATTGCCTTTATTAAGGCTGGATCAAGTTTACTGCCTGTAATCGGGAAATTTTCAACCGCCCGCATCGTTTGGACACCATAATAGGCATTTGCAGGAACCTGCTTTTCTCCAAGGAAATCTTTTTCGATCCGATAATTTTCTGAAAAACTCATTTTAGTCAGCTCCAATCTATTTTTAAAAGGCTGCCTGCCTTAGGAGGGGCAAGCCTTTCCTAGCAATCTTGGAATTATATTGAACAAAATGGTTACAAAACGACAAAACTTAACAAAATCCCAATAGCAACCGCTCCGAATGTTGCAATTAATCCAGGAACCATGAAACTGTGATTTAAAATATACTTTCCAATTCTTGTCGTCCCGGTCTGGTCGAAGTTAATGGCCGCGACAACAGTCGGATAGTTTGGAATAAAGAAATACCCATTTACAGCAGGAAACATAGCAATTAAAAGTGCTGGATTAATTCCAAGTGCAATACCAAGAGGCATTAAAGTACGAACTGTAGCTGCCTGACTGTATAGCAGGATGGATAAAGCAAATAGGGCTATGGCGAATAACCATGGAGCAGTAGTAACTAAATCAGATATCGATCCAGAAATTAATTTCAGGTTTCCTTGGAAAAAAGTATCGCCCATCCAGGCAATCCCAAAAATCGCCACCACTGCCGTTGCCCCAGCTTTAAAAACACTGCCAGAGACGATGGAATCGACATTTGGTTTACAAAAAATCATCATAAGTGCAGCAATCGTTAACATAACAATTTCAATCGCGACAGGCATCGTCATTCTGGTAAAAGTACCAGCGACCATCCATCCAGGTCGTAATGCTTCGAAAGAACCTAATAAAACGACCAAAACAGCGGCAATCAAAAAGAGAACGACGGAGAATTTTGCCTGTTTTGTAGCATTGAACACCTTTTTATCCTTTTTAATCGGTGCTAACCCTTCTTCCAATCGTCTTAAATATTCCGGATCCTCATTTAACTCTTTGCCCATTTTACTTGAAACAAATGCGGCAATCATACAGGCGATAAATGTTGAGGGAATACTAATCAATAAAATATCAAGCAAATTAATCTTGAAATTAGTTAATAAAGCGAGTAAAGCAACAGTTGCTGCCGATATCGGGCTGGCCGTAATCGCCTGCTGTGAGGCAATAACTGCAATGGACATTGGCCGTTCCGGTCTTACACCAGATTCACGGGAAACCTCAGCGATCACAGGCAAAACAGAATAAGCAACATGGCCTGTCCCCGCGCAAAGGGTAAATAAATAGGTAACAATTGGGGCAATAAACGTAATTCTTTTCGGATTTTTTCTAAGGGCCTTTTCAGCAATATAAACGAGATAATCCATTCCGCCTGAAGCTTGCAATGTTCCAGCAGCTGTTACAACTGCTAAAATCATCAACATAACATCGATTGGCGCGGTAGTCGGCTGCAGGTGAAAAACGAAAACCAGAATGGCAAGCCCCACTCCGCCCATGACCCCTAGCCCAACACCACCTAGCCGAGCCCCAATAAAAATGCAGGCAAGAACAATGACAAATTGAATCCAAAACATGGATGTTACCTCCCAACAATTAAGGTAATTTTTTTCAAAGCTCAGTGATAGAAAAAATTAATTTTCACCTTCTCTCCATTTTTCATTGTGAAATCATTCACATAAACACTTATAATGAAATGTGAATGGTCTGTGATTAAGCTTTTGAATAATTTCTTTTTACAGTTGGATCATATCGCTGGTGCTACAAAAAAATACAAAAAACATGTAGTTA
>JAUZQA010000451.1 GCA_030705665.1 Bacillota bacterium | reverse complement strand
TTACATTTGAATAAAAAGGAAGCGTTTTCATTGATGAGGGATCTGCGGTCGATTCCATCAGCGATGTTTTGGTGGTGCCGTTTTGATGCACAGTCAGAGATTATGCATGAGGAAGAAATTTTTTCACATAGTAATGTTAAAGCGTGGTTAGAACATGATGCCGTTTTGCAGGGGGGGGAACTCTCCGGATGGCCGAAGTTATTGGACGGCGATGATATGATGCTTCATTGGATCCAGGAAGCAAAAAGAATGCGTAAGCAAATTGAAGGCCATTTTCCGGGAGCGTCCGAAAAGACGCTGGCAAAAATGATGCTCTTTGGTGCTGATTGTGATCATGAAGCAACGTCAGGAGAGGAAGTATATGACCGTTTAATGCAGGGGTATATGGTAACATTGCGCCATTCTTCGATTCGTCCGGACCTGCCGCATATATTAGATGAATTAAAACGGTTAGGCGTCCAAACCTATGACAAATTGATGTTCACAAATGATGGGTCTTCGGCCAGCTTTTATAAAGACGGCATGATCGATCGAATGATCAAGATTGCCATTGATAAGGATATCCCGCCAATAGATGCATACAATATGGGGACTATAAACGTTGCACGGTATTATCATATTGACCATTTGCATGGAAGTATTGCAACAGGAAGAGTCGCCAATCTAAACTTTCTCTCAGATATTAATAACCCAACACCAAAAGCTGTACTGGCAAAAGGAAAATGGATTAAACGGGAAGGGAAAGAAAACCAAGCTTTTACGCCATTAAATTGGGATGAATATAATTTAAAACCACTTAAGCTCGATTGGGATTTATCGTACGATGATTTACAATTTTCAATGCCCTTTGGAATTAAAATGGAAGATTCCGTTATCACTAAGCCGTATTCGATATCCATCGATTCCTTAGATGATACCCTTTCTTTTGAACATGATGAGTGCTTTTTTGTCCTGATTGATAAAAATGGAAATTGGCGGATAAACACATTTTTAAAAGGTTTTGCGAACAAGTTATCAGCATTGGCCAGTTCATTCTCAAGCACGGGAGACATTATTTTAATTGGAAAAAGCAAAGCTGATATCATTTGTGCTTTTAACCGAATGAAAGAACTGGGCGGGGGTATTGTCTTAGCTGAAAATGGACAAATTGTTTCTGAACTGCCACTGCCGCTAAATGGGATTATGTCCGATCTATCGGTTGATGAATTAATGGGGCAGGAGCAAATTTTACATGAAGAATTAAATAAACGCGGTTATTCATTTATGGACCCTATCCATAGTTTACAGTTCTTTTCTGCGACCCATTTGCCATATATTCGCATCACACCAAGGGGAATGTATGATGTTATGAACAAAACAGTACTCTTTCCGTCAATAATGCGTTAAAATGTAAAAGTAAATAATACGTAAATATAGATTCGAGTTCGGAGGAAAATAGGGATGTGGTAAGGTAATGAGAAAATGGGCGATTTTGCTGCTGGCTTTTCTGTTGCTTCTTGCAGGCTGTGGCCAAAAACAAGCTAATAACAGCAGCCAAAAAGAAGTTAAAAAGCCGGAAAAAAGTGCAAAAAAGGTAAGCGAAGTCATTACACAACCAAAAGATCCATATACCTTTCCATTAACAGGAAAAGGCTCAAAAACAAGCACAGATGGCAGGGCTGTAGCCGTTATGATTAATAATCACCCGGATGCAAGACCGCAATCTGGATTGAATAAAGCTGATATAGTGTATGAGTTGTTAGCGGAAGGAGATATTACACGCTTCCTTGCTGTTTTTCAAAGTGAAAAGCCTGATAATATCGGACCTGTCCGCAGTGCAAGAGCATACTACCTGGAATTGGCAAAAGGGCTGAATGCTTTATATATTGCCCATGGCTATAGCCCAGAGGCCAAACAAATGTTAGACAATGGCTATCTTGATAATTTAAATGGGATGGTTTATGACGGTACTCTTTTTAAAAGAGCAAGCTTTAGGAAGGCTCCCCACAATTCATATATTACGTATGAAAATGTGCTAAAGGGTGCACAGTTGAAAAAATATTCGATGTCGGGGCCGCCGCCAGCTTTTTCATTCTTAACCGAAGAGGGTAGTAAAAACATTACAGGTGATCCAGCCACATCAGCACTCATTACCTATTCATCCAACAAATTGTTTGATTGCTTGTATCAATATGATTCCGAACTTGGTCGATATAAACGTTTTTCAGGTGGGGAACAAACGGTTGACTTAGAAACAAAGGAGCCCATTCTACTGGATAATATTTTCATAGTCGAGGCGGTGCATCAAGTAATTGATTCTGCGGGTCATCGTAATATCAATTTACAGTCTGGTGGAAAAGGTTATTTACTTCAAAAGGGTAAGGTAAACCAAATAGAATGGAAAAATGTAAACAATCGAATTGTTCCATTTAAAGATGGTAAGGAAGCCCCTTTTGTTCAGGGGAAAACATGGGTGAATGTTGTCCCAGCAACCCCCGGCCTGCTAAAGAGTGTATCATTTAATGTAAAATAAGACTTAAAGGGGCATAATGGATGCAAATTGATAAATTACGAGGAAAAGAACTTGATCAATTGTTTAAAGCAGTTCTTTCATTAAAGGATTTAGAGGAATGTTATCGTTTTTTTGATGATTTATGCACAATTAATGAAATTCAATCGTTAGCACAGCGCCTTGAAGTAGCAAGAATGCTGCGTGAAGGAAACACCTATCATAAAATTGAAACAGAGACAGGGGCAAGTACAGCCACGATTTCACGTGTGAAACGGTGTTTAAATTACGGAAACGATGCCTACGAATTAGCTCTTGAACGAATCAAAGAGAAAAACGAAACCACTATAGACGAATCCTAAAAAGCCGAAGTAAACATAAACTTCGGTTTTTTTCTTTTATTGGATATCATTTCTATAATTACTGCCACTGTTTTCTTTTTGAATCGTTTCAGCAAGTGCTATAATGTTTTAGGAATATGTGAATGGAGGATTTAATGAATGTATAATTTTCGAGAGTGGCGCCACGTGTTTAAACTTGACCCAAATAAAGAACTATCAGATCAAGATCTGGAGAAAATCTGTGAATCGGGAACTGATGCAGTCATAGTTGGCGGAACAGATAACGTCACGCTCGAAAATGTCCTGGGCTTAATGGCAAGAATCCGGCGTTACACCGTTCCATGTGTGCTTGAGGTTTCCAATACAGATATTGTTACACCTGGTTTTGACCTGTACTTTATTCCCACCATTCTAAACACGGGTGATGCCCAATGGATAACTGGACTTCACCATCAGGCAGTAAAGGAATTTGGTGAGATAATGAATTGGGAAGAAATTGTTATGGAGGGCTATTGCATCTTGAATGAAGAATGCAAAGCAGCAAAGCTTACAAATGCAAATACCAATTTATCGATCGAGGACGTTAAAGCGTATGCCATGATGACGGAAAAAATGTTTCATCTGCCAATCTTTTACTTGGAATATAGCGGTATGTATGGCGATTCAAGAATAGTAGCTGAAGTGAAGAAAATTCTCGGTGAAAATACCACCCTATTCTATGGCGGCGGTATTTCCAGCCCCGAGCAGGCCCATGAAATGTCCGAGTTTGCTGACGTTACTGTAGTAGGAAATGCGGTTTATGAAAATCTAAATGCAGCCTTAGGTACAGTTAAAGCAGTTAAATCTGTACGTTCTTAGACATTGTTAATTTTTCGAAAATAAGTTAAACTTTAGAGAACAAACGTTTGTATAAAGGGTGAAATATAAATGCAATATTTGACGGATAAGCTCCTAAATGGCTTAAATCCTGAACA
>JAUZQA010000450.1 GCA_030705665.1 Bacillota bacterium | reverse complement strand
TTTTAACCGTTTTAACATCCCCATTGCTTAAATTCATTGACTTTGGCAGCAGCTCAAGAAGTCTGGTGTCCATACATGTAAGAACAACCATACGTTTTTTTGGAAATTTAGTTGTTTCGTATTTTTTATATTCTTCATTTTTAACAAACTGCTGGTTATAATCTAGTATTTCACTAAGTAATGTCATAATTTTCACGCACCTTTCTTCCATAAATTATTTTACACTACTTTGTGGATTTATTTAAAAATAAATTTCTTTTTTTCTAAAAGTGTTTCTTGCAGGCGTTGTTCATTGATTTGAAATCCAATTCCAGGACCCTTGGGAACTTCAACCCAGCCGTCCTTTACCGTTACTTCCGGCAAAATAATGTCCTGCTCCCAAAAGCGGCTGGATGCCGAAATATCTCCTGGAATAGTAAAACCAGGAAGCGAGGCCAGTGCAATATTATGGGCTCTTGAAACCCCAAACTCAATCATGCCGCCGCACCATACTGGTATATCCCGTTCATAACAATAATCATGAATTCGCATCGCTTCATGGAGGCCGCCTACCCTGCCAATTTTAATATTGATCACTTTGCAGCTCCCAAGCTCAATTGCTTTACGGGCATCTTCAAAGGTCACGATACTTTCATCCAAACATATCGGTGTTTGAAGCTCTTTTTGGAGAATCGCATGCTCAATAATATCATCGTGGGCAAGCGGCTGTTCAATCATCAGTAGATTAAATTCATCCAATGCTTTTAGACGCTCAACATCCTTTAAGGTATAGGCAGAATTCGCATCTGCCATTAGCTGAATTTCAGGATAAGAAGCGCGAATCTCACGCAAAAACTTCAAGTCGAGTTGCGGATTAATTTTTATTTTAAAACGCTGGTAACCGTCTTTTAAATAACCTTCGATCTGAGAAAGAGCATTTTCCGTGGAATCTGTTGCGACAACTACCCCAGATGCGATCCTGCTGCTTGTCCCGCCAATCAACTTGGCCAAAGGCTGGTTTTGCTTTTTGGCGTATAGATCCCAAACCGCGGTTTCGAGTGCTGCCTTCGCCATATGATTGCGGCGTACTGAAGCAAATAATCGCTGCAGCTCCTGCGGATGGCTGACCGGATTTTTTTCCAGCAACGGGATTAAAAAAGAAGTTAACATATGTAGGCTTGTTGTGACGGTCTCTTCGGTGTACCATGGTGAGGAAAATGCGACTCCCTCGCCATAACCGCTAACACCATCGGCATCATGAACTTCAACAATAATACCTTCACGTTCCGTTACCACACCTAAATGGGTGAGAAAGGGAGATTTTAACGGCATTTTAATGACATACAGATAAATAGATGAAATGTTAATCATTCGCAATCACCGTCATTTAGTAAGTCAATAAGTTTTCGGCGCAAGAGTTTTTTTGATGCATTCCGCGGCAGCTCCTTTACAAAATAAAAGCGTTTTGGAACTTTATATTTAGCCATTTGATCAATACAGAAGCCCCTTAGTTCATCCTCAGTGCATGCAGACTCTTCTGATTTTGTTACAATAAAAGCAATCGGGACTTGTCCCCAAGTAACATCCTCCACTCCCGTTACCCCGGCATCCGCGACACAAGAATGACTCAACAATACAGCTTCAACTTCCGCAGGGTAAATATTCTCGCCACCTGAAATAATTAAATCTGAACGTCTGTCTAACACATATAAGAACCCTTCCTCGTCCAAATAGCCGATATCCCCTGTATAAAGCCAGCCATCTCGAAGCTTATCCTTAGTTGCATCAGGACGATATAAATAACCAGAGGTCACATTCGGTCCCTTTACAACAATCTCGCCCTCTTCATTTGCGTGAGCAAGACTTCCATCTTCCTTTTCAATTCTAATTTGCGACGGGAACAATGGCTTCCCGGCAGACCCTAATTTCCGAAAACTATATTCGGGTGCAAGTGTAACAATTTGCGATGAAGTTTCTGTCATTCCGTATGTTTGAAAAACAGGAATGTCTTTTTCAACACAAGCCTGCAGCAAGGGTAATGGAGCGGGCCCGCCTCCTAAAAGCATGCAGCGAAAATAATCGGGAAGGCGTGCTCCCTCCAAAGTATCAACTATCCTAGTAAGAGTTGTGCCGACAACAGACATGATCGTTACCTGCTTACTTCGAATATCCTCAACTGTTTTTTGCGCATCAAAGCTCTCATGCAATACAATCGGCATGCCATAAATAACGCTTTTCATTAAAATCGAATAGCCGCTTATATGGAATAATGGAACAGCACACAGCCAGCGGTCTTCTTCCGTATAACCAAGATTTAAAGCCGACCCGATTGCACTCCACCAATGGTTGCCATATGTCTGGATCACGCCTTTAGGATTGCCGGTTGTGCCGGAGGTGTACATAATTGTACAAATATCTGATAGCTCTACTTCCTCCTGTATGTTCGGGTTCGCAACAGCCTTAATGAACAACTCTTCTGTTGTTACTTTACGAGTTGGCGGTACCTTTTCCCAAAAATCAGCCTCTAAAATCACAAGAACTGCCTTTGAGTCATTTAGCTGCCACTCTAATTCTGCAGGTGATAACCGATTATTTAGGATTACCGCCGTTAGACCGAGCAATTGAAAAGCAAACAAGACTACAACTGTCTCAAGCCGATTTGTCAGCATGACACCAGCAAAATCCCCTTTAGTTAATCCAAAGGATTGAAGCTGGCCGGCTGTCTTTACTGCAGAGTCATAAAGTTGTTTAAACGTTATCGTCTCTTCTTGGAAATAAATTGCGGTCCTGTCTGGTGTCAAAAACGCTCTTTTTTTCAAAAAGTTTGGCATTCTATCCATGATTAAATCTCCTTCTTAGTAAAAACAGCTTGATGGAAAAACCACCAAGCTGCAAGTCAAAAAATATTTTAGCGCAAAAGTTTACCGATCAAGGGAATTTAGGAAATTGGTCAAAGTTCGGCTTCCGCTTTTCCTTGAATGCATCCCGGCCTTCTTTGGCTTCATCAGTTGTGTAATAAAGCAATGTCGCATCACCGGCAAACTGCTGAATGCCTGCTAAACCATCAGTATCAGCATTGAAGGCTGCTTTTAGGAAACGAAGAGCCATCGGGCTTTTTTCCAACATTTCTTCACACCATTTAATTGTTTCTTCTTCAACTTGCTCTAATGGGACAACGGTATTGACCAAACCCATGTCCAATGCTTCTTGCGCATTGTATTGACGGCATAAATACCAAATTTCGCGAGCCTTCTTATGGCCAACGATTCTAGCAAGATATCCTGAGCCATAACCAGCATCAAAACTGCCGACTTTTGGTCCAGTTTGACCAAAAATTGCATTATCAGCAGCAATCGTTAAATCACAGACAATGTGAAGCACATGTCCGCCTCCAATGGCATAGCCTTTCACCATGGCTACAACTGGCTTTGGAATAACACGAATTAATCTTTGCAGGTCAAGCACATTTAAACGCGGAATTTGGTCCTCACCAACATAGCCGCCATGGCCGCGAACTTTTTGGTCCCCACCGGAACAAAATGCTTTGTCACCGGCACCTGTTAAAACAATAACACCAACACTTGCATCATCACGTGCATATGCAAATGCATCAATTAACTCCATAACTGTCTTGGGAGTAAATGCATTGTGAACATGGGGACGATTGATTGTTATTTTTGCGATACCATTATAGGTTTCATACATGATTTCTTCATATTTACGAGCTGGAACCCATTCTACTGTCAAAATAATATCCTCCTTTATTTATGTATTAAGCAAAAACTCACTTACTATTGTACCAAATTTTTCTTTCACTTCCACATGTA
>JAUZQA010000045.1 GCA_030705665.1 Bacillota bacterium | reverse complement strand
CGAAATCGGATATGACTTGCCATGATTACCGCGTATGTAAAAATTAATGTGAAACCGCTGGTTGTTATCAAAACCAAATAAACCCTTGGAAACAAAAGACCGAATCCTAATCCCAAAAGCATGGCAATGCCAGAAAATAAGATCCCCCGATACGGTACTTCTCTCTGGTCATTAAGCCACTTGGGTGCGTGTCCTTCATTTTCAAGTGATCTGATCATTCTTCCTAGGCCGAAGATGGCTGCCAGCATTGCCGAGAGGCTCGCAGATATTAACACCAGATTGATAACCGAACCAGCCCAGGTAATTCCCCATCTGTTGAGAGAAGCAACCATTGGGCTTTTACCTTCATAAAGAGACGACGTTGGGATCAGCGGCAGCAGTACTAAAGCATAAAGGATATATAATCCAGTGAGTGAAATGACGGTATTTCGAATGGCTTTTGGAATCGTTACTGTTGGGTTCTCCACTTCTGAAGCAGCAAGTCCGATGATTTCAAAACCGGCATAGGCAAAAACTACGAGCAGCATACTTCCTGCAATCCCCTTTATCCCACCAGGCATTAAAGGTTCCTTTACCAGTTCTCCAGCCCCAATAGCGTTTGCACCTGGAAAGATGCCAAAGATTAACACGAAAGCAGCAAGAATAAAGAAAATAATAGCAAATATCTTAATAGCTGATAAGCTGCTTTCCAGCTTTCCCAGCTTATTAGCACCTAAAAGATTAAGTAAGGTAACCCCAATGATAATTAAACTTCCCAGTATCCCAATTGATACATGCGGAAACCAATTCCGTACAAGAATCGAGATCGCAGTCCCCTCACTTGACATCGAGATAACGGTTCCAGCCCAATAGAGCCAGCCAACAACAAATCCTGTTCCAGGGCCAAGCTGCTGTGCTGCATAACTGCTAAATGAACCAACATTTGGATTTGCAACAGTCATTTCTGACAGCGCATAAAGAATAAAATAAACCAATATACCTCCTAAAATATACGATATTAAAATAGACGGGCCTGCCGCATGTATAGCCACTGAAGACCCCAGGAAAAAGGATCCTCCAATGACACTTCCTAAGGCCAACATGGTAAGATGACCGGCAGTCATTCCTTTTTTGTTCTTTTCCATTTTTCACTTTTCTCCTATACCAAAGTATTTTTGCATTATGCCAACGTTATTATTTGCATACAATAAGAAAAAGATTCTATTAAAGTGTGCTTTTACTGAATTTCAAAAAGAGGCAAATAAAAAGAGAATCGGCAAAACCGACTCTCTTTAGTTTCTCTTCCGAATGATTATATTTTTACGACTAAACCTTTGAACTTGGCATAATTAATTTCGACACCATCATCTAAATCAATTTCTATTTGCTGATCAGCCATATGGTGTAATAATTCATCATACTCTTTTAGCTCGTCGATCTTTTTTTCTAATGCCTTTAAAGCTTTCTTTGAAAGGCTAATCTCTGTTGCGGTGGAGTCGCCTTCCATCGTATTAAGCAGTGACTTTCTTTCTGCTTCAATACGAATTTGATATTCATGGAGGTAATCCGTGCGTATTCTTGATAATGTAGTTTTGTCGTAACGGTGCATGTAAACGAGGCAGTTAAATGCTTTTTGCCTGCCCGAAGTAAATAACCAATAGATAGGACGTTTTTTATATCGTTGTACATGGTCCTTAAAAAAGTCATTTAATAAAAATCTTCTAATTGTTTCTTTTGCTGTTTCTTCTTTTTTCTTTTCAAGTAAATTAGCGATATAGTCGAGGTTCTCTTCCAGATATTTTTCGCCATATGTCAATCTGACAAATTCTATAAGCCTTATGACAATATCATTTTCAAAATATGCTCCAGGCAGGATCGGAAGGATATTATCCCTATCAGGTGAAAACGTTATATATCTATCAGTTTGAAACTCTCCTCCTGCAAAAATGAGTCCTTCTTCATCTAACGAATAGCGCCCAAACATACAACCGACGGCATATGAGATAAATTCTTTTACTACTGCAGTTGGATTTACCTCTTTAATCGCTAAGCTTTCCTTCCTTACTTCAGACTGGAGTCCATCTTTTAGTCCATATTTTTCAATAAAAAATTGGTTTATTTTTTGTTCATTTTCTTTTAACTGAAGCATATTTAGATAAACTTGTTTTTGCCAATTTTCAGCTGCAGTTTTTAACGTGTTTGTTGGTATTGCTTGTACTAAAAAAGGATGCTTACAAAAATCCCATGATGTTTCTTTAGAATCCCAATCCAGCTTACATAGAGCTATATTTTGTTTTACTAAGGCTACAATTTGGTCCTTTTGGGTATCTGTAATATCTTCGATCATTGGTAAAGCACTAACTTCCCCTATTTCATATGTCAGGGTTTCTCCTCCAATTAAATTAATAATATTTTGGCAAACCTTTGTATTAAGGAAGCCCAAATAAAATAATTTTTCTGCTTCGTTCTCAAAGTAAATCATTGGTCCTGCCGCCGTACTCAAATATTTCTCATCTTGAACCCGAAAACTAATATTTGAACTGCTTATATAGCTCCATGTTAAAAAACCTTTGAAATAATAATCCTTGCTTCTGATATACGCTTTTTTATCGTTTAATAGTTCTGCTCCATTATCTTCCCAATTTACAACATACTCATTATTACCATACCATCTTCGATACCCTCCGCCTTTTGTAATAGGAAACCATTTCTCGGAATCTCCATATCCAAAGATACCGCTTTTTTGCATATCTACTTCATACCACAGTTTTAAATAATAATGATCGTTGGCAGTACTCATTCCTTTTTTAACAACACCATATTGATCTAACCGATTTGAATTTTTGAACACCTCAATTAAGCTGTCAAATGCCCAATAGGCCAAAATATGTTTAGGGATAAATTGATACCTTTCCATACCAGTGACATATCGATAATCAACATCCGGATGGTGGATTGCCTCCAAAACCTTTGTCTGTTGTATATTGCTCCCTTTGAATTCCGATAGTTTGATATAAACACCTTTTAGGGCATTATGATCATTCCTAAGTGTAAAACAAGCAACAGGCACACAAGCCTCTGGAAAGGCATTATATTCTAGTTGAATCAAAGAGCTGATCGTTTTTTCTTTCACCATTTTCTCTCTAAAGATTTCATAGGAGCTTATAAACATCCAAACAAACGGTGTTAAGAACCCAAGATGACCAGACGGAATGACCTTTTTCATACATAAATCCATAAAAGCCACAAAAAGGTCTGCCTTACTTTCTTGATAATGTGCATTTATATGATTGATTAAAACGGGATTCATATATTTACTCCCCATATAGGGAGGATTTGTAACCAATATATGATACATACCATTCATTATCTCTGCTTGTTTCATTAAAATTGGGAATAAGGCTAAGATTTTTTTTCGGTTCTCCTCCTCGAATATGTCACTGGCGGGATGGCTCTGGATCCTCTCCAGTCTCATTTTGAGAAATTCTTTATTAAAAGAGTCAACTTTTATTAAAGAACCCAGTGTCTTTGCATCCTTAAATTGCTCGATAAACTCTTTTATAAGATCGAAATTTGCTCCACTGGTTTCACCCGAAAGATAGATGATATCTTCTTCCTGGAAGCTGTTTGTTTCTTGGATGGAAACTAAATTCAGCTGCAAACCTTCTCTATCAATACTTCTTAAAAAGCGGCTGTTATATTCAAGGGCCTTCATTACGACAGAAAAACATGCGAGTTGAAATGCCCGATCATCAATATCCAGACCATATAGGTTATTTTCAATGATGAGCCTTGGAATTTCACGTTCTATGTATCCGCATTTACAGTATATTTCATACAATACATCGAACATATAGACAAGGATATGCCCGCTTCCCATTGCAGGGTCAAAACACTTGATATCCTCAACCCTTAATTCTTTATTTATGTAAGGAGCCAGTTTTTCCTCAAAATCTGATTTTTGCTTTGGATCTTCAAGATAAAGGTCCCAATCTTTTATTAAATCATTATGTTCCGAATGTGATTCCACCCAATAGCGGCCAAGAGAATTCTGCACCATATACCGTACGATCCACTCAGGTGTGAATAGCTGTGTTACTAACGGGATTTCTTCGGTATTATATTTTTTTTTCGCTTGGATCACGCGATCTTTCTCTTCAGAAATATAGTATTGATAAAGCCAGCCAATCAACTCTACCTTCCGCCACTGATCTTCCGGAAATATGTCGTTGTCGGTCATTGCACGGATAAATGAATCTCTTGCTAGTAACCCTTCTGGAAAAAGAATCTCTGTATAATCATCAAACCTATCAAACATAAATGGAAGATAAGTATTCAGACAATTACAATGCCGTATGACCAGGTACTTAAATAGCTCCTCTGTTTTATTATTTAACTTCAGTTCGTAAACGTACTCTTTATCAATATCTAAATCCAGCTCCAATGCCTTACTAATCATATCAGGGTCCGCACTATTTGGATTTGCAGAGGAAAGTACCCTAACACCAGTTGGCAGATAATCATTGACTTCCATAAAGCGTAATGCAGTAAGTCGGTTAAACCAGGTATACGAAACTTCCTCGATAACTTGGTAAAAACCAATTTGTTTGATCCGTTCAATTAATTTGTCTCTTTGGATTTTTTCTCCTTTCGATAGCTGCCTTCCTTGAAGAATTTTTGAATTTTCAATATCTACTTTTTTATTTGCATTTTCGGATATTCCAATTTTCATTGCCTTTGCTTCAATTTTTTTCAACAATTCTTTTCTTGCATTTGCCGCAAAGGTTTTCAGTGAGGATTTATTCATCCATACATCTCCCGCTAATAAGGTTGATCCAATCACTATTTCTAAATATTAGACTGACATGAAGAATACAGATTCATTTTATCATCATTTGGTAAAGATGATTTTGATTTCGTCTTCTGCTTCAATCATTCTGCCAAAGCGATAGCCTTCAATCAGCACATGCCGTTCGTGATCATTTAATTGGCGGTTCCATTTTGTTTCTAAATACAAAATCGCTTGGTTATATAAAATTTGTGAGTACTCAAAGGGGTCTTTCAAACCGTTCACCTCATTATAATAAATTCCTTTCCTCATTCTTGGCTTTTATCCATTAAGATAATCATTTGTTTTCATAAACGGAATCCTGAAAGACTTTTTCACATGTGAAAAAGTGAAAAAATCTATATTAAAAAAATATTTGAAAAAATCTACAAAAGGGGTTGTCGATTTTCGAATCTGTGTTATATAATATAAACAATCAATTACAACTGTTATATAATAAATAAATTTTCCAAGAAAAGGGGCAAATAGATATGAATAAAACTGATTCAATCGCTCGTAGAATACTAGGTTGGGCATTAAACCGATGGGATAGATGGTATGATAGTGAAAAAGGTGTATTCATTCAAGATTCTGAATTTCAACCTGAGCATAACCTTGGGCATGCCATGCTAATCGTACAAAAATTAGAACAGTTTGGTTTTACTTTTCAAACAAATGGGGAATCAGAGGTTAGTTTTAACGAAGTAAAAGGAACTGGTGAAACATTATCGCAAGCAATTACAAATGCAGCCTATTCGCTTATTGAAAAACATTCTGTAACGAATTCTTCAAGAGTTTGGCAGCAATTATGCTAAAATAGAAAAACGCAAGAATATTTCACAACGAAATATTCTTGCGTTTTTTTCGTATGCCATGCACACATTAGGATGATGTTAGCGTTTAGGATATCCAGGTGTGTAGTAATACAGTGAAACTTTCAGCCATCCACGTTTACGCATTCGTGTTTTCCTAACAAAGTTGGATCTTTTAGAAGTTTGTTTAAAGCTTTGTTAATTTTGTAATGATTTTTGGCAAAAAGCCATTTTTCAGGAATTATCAAATATTTACATGATGCATTCTTCAAATAGCTATAGACTATTTGTGCTTCGTCTATATGATCTTTACCTAATTCCATTGTCGATGGGTGGGAATCGATGTTAAAGTAGTCTAAAATTTTTATCTTAACCCAATCAGCAAGCGGCTCGAATAAATCTGCCTTTTCGCTAAAAAGTACTTTGTTTCCTTTAATGAGAAAGAGTTTTATCAAGCTTTCATTTAACGGTTCTATCATAACGATATTCTTATTATCTTTCGTAAATTCAATTACCTTTTCTTTGTTTAACAGAGAATTGATTGAATCAATATAATCTCTAATCTTAACTGCCCTTTCAAAATCATAGCTCTCTGAGGCATTTTTCATTTGTTGCTTCATTTCTTCAAGGACACCCTCATCACTGCCTTCAAGTAAATGAATGATTCTATTTATGATATGGCGATATTGCACCAATGCTGAACTTTCAAAACACATGCCAATACACATACCAAGAGAGTAGTTTAAACAGGGCTTGTTACCAGATGGATGATTACAGTTTATTTTAAAAAAGTCTTTCAACCCTTGTAATGCTTTTTCTGCCGTACTTTTACTTGTGTAAGGTCCAAAGTAAAAGTTATTCTCATTGTCATTCTTATTCATTTCAGAAGCTAGTTCCATCCCTTTTCTCATATGGATTCTAATATATGTATACGATTTAGGATTTTTCATCAACTTATTGTAGAGCGGTTGATATTCTTTAATTAATTTGCATTCGAGCATAAAAGCTTCGAACTCTGTATCCGTTACAATAAAGTCAAAATCCTTTAAATGATGTACTAACTTATCAACCTTTTTTGAATGATTTTTAGAGTTTTGAAAGTAAGTTTGTACCCTGCTCTTTAAATTTTTCGACTTTCCTACATACAGTATGCTTCCAAAAGAATCTTTCATTAAATAAACACCTGGAGAAGATGGGAGTTGTTTAACCTTTTCTTTGATATCCATAGGGTCTCCACTTTCCTTTTAAAAAGTAAATTCGTATTCATTATAACGCAGAACTGAATGTTTTCTGAAAATCATTTTTCTTTTTCCAAACTGGTTTATAATATTGGATAAAAGCATTATTTAAGTTGAAATTCAGGCATCGTTCAGGTAATTTTCAGCTTTATATATGATACTATTTTTAGAAAACAATGGAGGTAATGGGCTTGAATTCAATGGGAGGAATACGAATTTTACTTGTCGATGACGAACCACATATTTTACAATTTTTAGAATTGGGATTGATGAATGAAGGATATGAAATTAAAACCGCACTTGATGGGATGAGTGGCATTACGATCGCACAGGAATTTCAGCCGCATGTCGCTATTCTAGATGTCATGATGCCAGGAATGGACGGTTTTGAAGTGTGTAAGATGCTCAAAAAAAGTGGCTCTCAAACTTCCATTATCATGCTAACAGCTAAAGACGAAGTGGAAGATCGAGTAAAGGGATTAACGATTGGAGCAGACGATTATGTCATCAAACCATTTAGTTTCGAAGAATTGCTGGCAAGAATCCAGGCACGTTTGAGAAATCAATTTCCTAATTTGTTTAGCGAAGTGAAGTACGGACCGTTTAAGCTGGATGATCGGAGAAAAGAATTTGTTTTTAACGAAAGGGTATTGGAACTGTCACCAACCGAGTACGAACTTCTTAAATTTTTGGTTATGAATCACGGAATTGTCATGAGTAAAGGCATGATCTTAGATCGGGTATGGGGATATGATTTTCAAGGCGAAGAAAACATCGTTGAAGTGTACATCCGTTCATTAAGAGATAAGTTGAACGATAAAGAACATCAGGTTATCCGTACCCTTCGAGGATCTGGATACAGGGTGGACTTAATATGAAAAAGAGAAGGTATTCATTTTTTCAAAAACTATTTTTCCCTTATTCATTACGCTATCAGCTGTTGGCAAGAACATTATTTATATTGGCGTTTATTCTGCTTGCAATCGGATTGCTGCAGTACTTTGTTATGAAAGACTTTCTTTACCAGAACGAAGCAGACACGTTGAATTCAAAGTTGATGTCTTTACCGAGAGATATTGGAACATTTGGGGATGTTGGACCATTTTTTTCTCCGCGGGATAATAATGTGCAGAATCAACCTTCACATGATCAAAACAAAGTCTTTTTTTTGCAGGATATTTCCTTAGCTTATATTGACCAAGATGGAGGTTTTAGCGATCTTTTAGGTAATGACAGTCTGCAAGCCCCAAAACTCTCAATGAGTGATTACGTAAAACTGTCAACGAATTTTTCCAATAAAAAGCATGCAAAATATGAGATCGCTGATAATGCCAAAGGAGTACAGCAATTAATTGTTTTTAAACCGGTACACGGGCAGCCTGACCAAAATCAAAATAATGTGAGTGGTATTTTGCAAATGGGCATTAGCACCGCTTCCCTCCAGCATGTTCTTCTTCAGCAATTGTTAATTTTTATCATCCTATCAGTTCTTGCTCTATCAGCAGGACTTGTTATTTATTTGCGGGTTCTCAAAAATACGCTCATTCCATTATCAAAAATAGTGGACGCTGTGAAGAAAACGAATGCCGGCAATTTAGCAGAGCGCCTGCCTGTGGAACAGGGGCAAGAAGAAATTGACCGTTTGGCCCAATCCTTTAATGGAATGTTGGAGAGATTGGAAGTATCCTTCGAGTATGAAAGAGAAACGAAAGAGCAAATGCGGCGTTTTATTGCTGATGCCTCCCATGAATTAAGAACCCCACTGACTTCTATCAATGGTTTTGTTGAAGTCCTGTTAAGGGGTGCCGCGAATCGTCCTGAACAACTGTTGAAAGCTCTTAACAGTATGCAGGGTGAGTCAAAACGGATTATAAAATTAGTAGAGGATTTGTTATTTTTAACTAAGATGGATCAGACCCCCAAGTTACAAGTATCAAGTGTCAACCTTTCTGAATTAGTGAGGGAGATGGTTCCGCAGCTTCATGTCATTGCCGGTAACCGAAAAGTTGATGTTGATCTTACTGAGGGAATAATTGGGGATTTTGAGGCTGATAAGATTAAACAAATAATCTTAAACTTGTTTAATAATGCTGTCCAGCATACAGACCCTGAAAAAGGCTGGATTCGTCTAAATCTAGCGGCTTCGAATCAAAATGCAGCACTTTCAATTGAAGATAACGGACTAGGGATTGACCCTGAACATTTACCACATTTATTCGACCGTTTTTATCGAGCCGACCCCTCCCGTACAAGACAGCATGGCGGTGCCGGACTTGGTCTGGCAATAAGTAAATCAATTGCAGATGCACATGGTGGAAGAATCGATGTTGACAGCCAAGTCGGAAAAGGAACCGTTTTTCGCGTTTCTTTTCCATTAAAAAATAATATTGTAGAAGGTTCTTAAGATTGGACTCTTAAGAACCTTCTTTTTTCATTTAGTTTTTTGGCTTGTCTAAAAAATAAAATTTCAAATTCTCCTTAGGAAATAAATTTAACTCTTTCACCTTGTCCCCGTGATTCTGCATAATTTCTTTAAAGATTTCGTGTGTTGTCTTCCCCTGTGTATTTATTCCTAATTCTTTTGCAGCCTGAACAATTCTTTTTTCTCTTACCTCATGTGCCAGCTCTCGGATACTTTTATTATTTATCGAAATACCAATGGCTTGGGCTTCTTTCTTGACCTTAGTTTCCAACACTTCTTTGGACAGGTTTTGTATACTCTTTCCCTCTGTTGAAATTCCTAACTTCTTAGCATCTTTTTTAATCATAGCTTCCCGAACCTCAGTGAATAAAGTCTGGGCATCCTTACCATCTGTTTTAATCCCCAGTTCCTTCGCTTTTTGTTTTATCATTGTCAGCCTTACTTCATTAATAATAGTCTGCAAATCTTTTCCCTTTGTATCAATGCCAAGGGATTCAGCCTTCTTCTTAATTCTTGCTTCCCTTATTTCTTTAACTAGACTGTTTGTATCTTTCCCATCTGTTTGAATCCCGAGCTGGGCTGCTTCCTTTTTAATCAGCTCCGGGTCTTGTTCAAAATGCCCTTTATGGCTATATTGACCATGTCCTGAATAAGGATTTGCATTTTCGCTATTTGCGGCAAATGCATGGACTGAACCAACACTTACAAATAGTATAGCTGCCGCCAAAAGGTTAATAAAAGACATCCTTTTCATCACAAATTCCTCCTAAAGATTAATATTTGATTTTACAAAAACTAGGATGTCCGTAAATTATTACCAAATTGTTAACAAACTGTTAAAGTTTGCTTATAAGAGTCGAAAAAGTAAAATCACCTTTCCCAAGGTAAGCCTCTACAACGGCTTTACTATACAGCAAAAATATCAGATAATAAGTAAAGATAAAATCAGCGAGGTAAAAACATAAAATGGAACTAAAATGCAGTATAACTGAAACCGAGTTTGTGGCTTTTAATTTACATATGGTTCGCAGGAACCCTAAATACCAAAAGGCTTTCAGACAGCAGCGGTACGCCCCTGTTCTTATTTTTCTGTTTCTTTCCGTACCTTTTTCAAAATATGCACATCTTCCAACAATAGCCGCCTTTTGTGTGATGCTGACGTTAAGTGTACTTTGGGTTCTATTATATCCGAGATACTTTTTCAACTATGCCGCACGCAAGGCAAAAAAAGAATTGAAGAAAAATGCGCACATCCTTGGCGATTATCAATATGCATTGGCCAAGGATTTCTTTACCGGAAAAACGGTTTTAGGGAAAGAAATGGTCAATTGGTCAGATGTCCTTTCATTCGAAGAAG
This sequence comes from Bacillota bacterium, assembly GCA_030705665.1. Next base: position 2,486 of record JAUZQA010000045.1, on the reverse strand, counting down.
ATTCAGCTTGTTTTTATTTATTCAAAACGTCCGTTTCCGCCTATATTATCCCGAAAAAAGATGTGGAAGATACCCAAAGGGTAAGGGAATTTATCGAGAAAAAAATGCATTAAAAGAGGATATTAAATTATATTACAGCCAAATTTAATACAGCCCTCAAAAAACTCGTCATTTTTGACGAGTTTTCTTTTTTATAAATTATTTAGGCAGGTTAGGATAAAATACATCTACAATATGCAATAGCAATAAAGAGAGGAGGATTTTTAATGAGCGGCTGGTGGTCATTACTGCCTTTTCTAATGGTGATTCCATTGTCTATCTGGACTAGACAAGTTCTTCCAGGATTATTTGCTGCCCTGTTAGTAGGAAGTTATTTAAAAGACCCTTCTCTACTTGGCGGAATAAAAACCATGCTTTCATATTTGGTAAACAACTTGGTTCAGTCAAGTAATATCCGTATTATCATCTTTCTTTATGTCTTCGGGGGATTAATTAGCATTGTAGAATTTGCCGGCGGGATTAATGGATTCGTCCATTTAGTAAGCAAAAAAGTTAAAACCAAAAGAAGCGCACTGCTCTTGACTTGGTTTTCAACGATGGTAACATTTAGTGACCCCGATTTTCGAATCGTCACGATTGCACCCATTTTGAAGGCTTTACAAAAAAAGCTTAAACTGCCTGCCGAAGAACTTGGTTTTACTATTGAAGTAACATCAAACCCAGTGGTGGGTTTAATCCCATTGGCTACAGCCTTTGTCGGCTATATGGTTTCCGTTATTCATATGGCATTAAGCAATGTTGGAATCCATCAAGCGGCATATGCTGTTTATGTAAAAAGCATCCCCTTCAACTTTTTCTCTTTTTCTATCATTTTGTTAGGAATCTATTATAGTTTTTTTAAACACTCTGAAAAAAAACTAAAAAAAGAATCAACCAGGTTAGTTAAAGAAAGAAACCATTTCTTTCAGCCAAACTTAGCAATGGAGGCTGCAGCTGAAGTAACCTTACCAACAAAACAATCAAAATATTTACATTCAATTGGGCAGCATGGAGAAAAAGATCGGCACTTCTCACAGCATGAGGAAGAGCAGGTACCAAATAAGCCATGGAACTTCATCCTCCCGCTTTCCCTTGTACTTTTGCTCACCCTCTTTCTTAGTTGGTGGGATGGACATGATAAGGCTTCCAGTTTTTTAGATGCCTTTATTCGTGCTGATGCGCTTGGCGTAATGCTTGAATCCTTGTTGATTACACTGATTGTTACACTTTCTTTTTTTCTCGTTCAAAGGTTCCCTATTGATAAGCTTTTCACTCAATTTGTAAAAGGCGGCAACAACCTAATGAGCGTTATTTTGATGCTTGGTTTAATATGGGGGGTATCGGCTGTTTCAGAAGATTTAGGCTTTTCAAGGTTTATTACAAGTCATGTTGTCGGATGGATCCCTCATTTTTTTGTTGCTCCTGTCTTGTTTCTTATTGGTGCCTTAATTTCATACTTCATCGGTTCTTCATGGGGAACATGGGGACTGCTAATGCCACTTGGCGTTACCCTTGCGCACCATACTGGCGGTAATATCCTTCTTGTCATCGGGGCTGTCTTTGCCAGTGGTACATTTGGGGCATTTGCCTCACCATTAAGCGATAATTCGGTAACACTTTGTACGATTCTGGAGCTGCCTGTCATCGAATATTCACGGACGAAATTGAAGCCGGCACTAATTGCTGCTGGTATTAGCACAGTAGCGTTTGGCATAATGTCCTTCTTTCTGAAATAAACCTCTCTTCTCATTTGATAAAAAAATGCCTTTCCTGAATTGAATTCAGGAAAGGCATTTTGCGCTTTTTCATTTATTGCTAAACCCTATATTAGGCTTTGTTTTCACATTTTCTCCACTGCTTCGTTAGCGGGCTCCCATTAAATGCGGTAAGAACATTGCAACTCCAGGCACATATGTGATAACAAGGAGCACTACGAGCATAATACCAAGAAGCGGCAGCATTGCCACAAAAGATTTTTCCATCGAGATACCGCCGATAGAACAGCCTACAAATAGAGCGCTTCCTATTGGTGGGTGGATTAATCCAATACCTAAGTTTAACATTAAAATAATTCCGAACTGAACTGGATCCATTCCAACTTGTGTAACTAGAGGCAACATGATTGGTGTCGCAACCAAAATGATTGGAGCCATGTCCATAATAAGTCCCAAAAGAAGCAAGAAAATATTCATCATAATGAGAAGAACATATTTATTATGCGAAACGCTTTGCATTCCATGGAAAATCATATCCGGAACATTTAAAACAGACATAAAAAATGAGAATGCTGCTGACGCAGAGATTAGAAACAAGACTACAGCCAGTTTTTTAAATGTTTCAACGAAAATCTCAATTCCCTTTTTAAACGTCATTTCTTTAAATACGAAAGTTGTAATGATAAACGCATACAAAACAGCTACTGCAGCAGATTCATTAGCAGTAAATAT
>JAUZQA010000449.1 GCA_030705665.1 Bacillota bacterium | reverse complement strand
TCATATGAAAAATAAAAAGGTAGTTATTATTGGCGGCGGTATTACAGGGATGACTGCTGCATATTTTTTGCAGAAAGAAATAAAGGAAAAGTCACTTCCCTTAGAAGTTAAATTGATTGAATCAAGCAATCGGCTTGGCGGTGTTATTCAAACAATTAGAAAAGACGGTTTTATTATTGAAAAAGGACCTGATTCGATCGTTGTTACAAAGAAAAGCGGGCTAAAACTTATTGAAGAAATAGGTTTAAAGGATCAAGTCATTTATAACATTGCTGGTAAATCGTATATTTATGCCAGAGGAAAATTGCATACAATGCCAGAAGGCTCCTATATGGGAATACCAACAAAGATTACTCCATTTGCGGTATCAAGTCTATTTTCTCCATTGGGTAAAATGAGAGCAGCTGGTGATTTCATTTTACCAAAAGGGCAGCCGCAGATTGACCAATCGCTCGGGTTGTTTTTTAGAAGACGATTAGGGGATGAGGTTGTCGAAAACTTAATTGAGCCACTATTATCAGGTATCTATTCCGGTGATATTGATGATTTAAGTTTAATGGCGTTGTTTCCAAATTTCTACGAAATGGAGCAAAAACACCGCAGTCTTGTGTTGGGCTTAAAACACACAGTTCCAAAACAGAGAAAGCCAGTTAAAACACAAGGTTCCCGAAAAGGAATGTTTATTTCCCTTAAAAATGGACTTGAAACATTAATCGAGGGATTAGAAAAACATATTGATAAAGAAACAATCCAAAAAGAAACGAGTGTTGTCAGTATTGCAAAAAGCTCCGCTGGCTATGAACTGACATTAGCAGACGGGAAAATGGAGAAAGCAGATGTTGTTGTGATTACGACTGGTCATCATTATGCTCAACAGTTGCTTAAAGATTATTCTTTTATGGAAAGATTCAAAACGATGCCAGCAAATTCACTTGCAACCGTATCAATGGCATTTCCAAAATCAAAGATTCAAGATGATATCGATGGGTCAGGATTTATTGTTTCAAGAAATAGTGATTTTAGAATCACTGCATGTACTTGGACCCATAAAAAATGGCCAGGCACTACTCCAGAAGGAAAAGTATTACTTCGAACTTATGTTGGAAGAACAGATGACCAGGTTGCGGTTAATTTAAGTGATGAAGAAATTATTAAAATTGCTTTAAATGATTTAAATAAAATAATGAACATCACGGAAAAGCCTGATTTTACAATCGTAAGCCGCTATAAAAATCTGATGCCCCAATACAATGTTGGACATTTACAAATGATGGAGGATGTAAAACAGTCACTGGTGCATGAACTCCCAGGTATATTCTTAGCCGGAGGGTCTTATGAAGGATTGGGGATTCCAGGCTGTATTGACCAAGGTGTGAATGCCGCTGACAAGATCCTAAAATTTATTGAGGTATAACAAAATTCTATTAGGCAAGAAATTATTGTTTCCTTTTTTTAAAATAAAGAGATATAATTAAACAGAACTTAATCGAATATTCCTTCGGGGTGCGGTGAAATTCCGAACCGGCGGTGATGAAGCGTCTGCTTCTTAGTCCGTGACCCGGTTAACTTTTTGTTAAACGGTGGATCTGGTGAAATTCCAGGGCCGACAGTAAAGTCTGGATGGGAGAAGGAAAAAAGCAGGTTAAAATGGGTAAAAAGCCCGATTTTAAACCTTTGTTTGACATTGCCTTTTAATGACCCTGAAGTTTTTTCTTCAGGGTCATTTTTATTTTTTAAGGGTATGTTAGAGCAGATGTCAACAACCACGTTGAACATTGCCATTTTAAAAGAGGTGAGATTTTTTGAATCATTCTGATTATATGAACCTTGCTTTGGAGCTTGCAAAAGGTACTATTGGACAAACATCACCCAATCCAGTTGTTGGAGCAGTCTTAGTTAATGACAATCAGATCGTGGGAATGGGGGCGCATTTAAAGGCGGGAGAACCACATGCAGAAGTTCATGCGATTCAGATGGCAGGGGAAAAAGCAGCAGGAGGAACTCTGTATGTGACACTTGAGCCTTGCAGTCATTTTGGGAAAACGCCGCCTTGTTCCGATTTAGTCATTAAAACAGGAATAAAAAAAGTTTTTATTGCAACCACGGATCCCAATCCAAAGGTAGCGGGTACAGGCATTGACCGATTGAAAAAGGCAGGGATTGAGGTAGACCTTGGCTTACTTCAATCCGAGGCACAAGAACTTAATAAAGTATTTTTTTATAACATTCGAACAGGTCTTCCATATGTAACGCTTAAAACTGCGGTAAGTCTTGATGGGAAAACCGCTACAGTTACTGGTGAAAGTAAATGGATAACTGGTGAAGCTGCAAGAATGGATGTTCATCATTGGCGGCACAAACACGACGGCATACTGGTAGGGATTAACACAGTACTCAAAGACAATCCAAGCTTAACCACTAGGCTGCCAGCCGGTGGTAAAAATCCTGTTCGAATTATTCTCGATACCCATTTGCGTACCCCAAAGGATGCAAACGTCATAACTGATCACCAGGCAGAAACGTGGATCATTACTGGTTCTAATGTTTTCCCCGAACAGGAAGAGCCTTTTAAATCTGCTGGGGTCGAGATCATCAAAATGCCGAGTCCACAAGTAGACATTAAACAGCTGTTAAAAGTTTTAGGTGAGAGAGGAATTACTTCTTTATTTGTGGAAGGCGGTGCTGAGGTTCATGGCAGCTTTCTTAAGGAGCATGCTTTTCAGCAAGTGCTCACCTATATTGCTCCAACCTTAATTGGTGGAAAAACAGCTCCAGCCTCTTTTGCAGGATGCGGGTTCGAAAAAATGACGGACACAGTTTCATTAACGTTTAAGGAAGTAAAAAAAATAGGAAATGATCTCCTTGTAATTGCAGAACCTATTATAGAAAGAGGATGCTGATATGTTTACGGGCATTATTGAGGAAATTGGTTTAACCGAAAGTATAAAGAAAACTGGAGAAGCATTTGTTCTGTCCATAAACGCTAAAAAAGTACTAGAGGGAGTACAACTTGGAGACAGTATCGCTGTTAACGGGGTTTGCTTAACCGTAACATCCTTTTCAAGCAGCAAATTTACGGTCGACGTCATGCCCGAGACCGTTAAGGCAACTAGCTTAAAGGACGTCAGTAGAGGGTCAAGGGTAAATCTTGAAAGAGCGATGGCTGCTGGTGGCCGTTTTGGCGGTCATTTTGTTTCCGGCCATGTTGATGGTACAGGAATCATAAAAAGTAAAAAGCCATTTGAAAATGCCGTGTATTATGAAATAGAGGCACCTCAGGAAGTTCTGAAATTTATAATCTTAAAGGGTTCTATTGCAGTTGATGGGACAAGCTTAACTGTTTTTGGGGTCTCTAGGGATACTTTTACGATTTCTTTAATTCCCCACACACTATCTGAAACAGTACTAGGGTTTAAGGGGCAAGGTGATATTGTTAACCTGGAATGCGATATGATTGGGAAATATGTCGGGCATTTTTTAACAGGTCTGTCCAATCAAGATAGCCTCCCAAAAAAATCAAGTATTACAGCACAGTTTTTAGAAGAAAACGGTTTTAAATAAAAGGAGTGATAAATGATGTTTGATAAAATTGAAGAGGCGCTTGAAGACTTAAAGGAAGGGAAAATCATCATTGCCTGCGATGATGAAGATCGGGAAAACGAAGGAGATTTTATAGCTCTGGCAGAAAAAGCTACTCCCGATGTTATTAATTTTATGGCTACAAATGGACGTGGGCTCATATGTGTCCCGATCGAGGAAGAATTGGCCCAAACGCTTGATTTAATGCCAATGGTTGCGGTTAACACTGA
>JAUZQA010000448.1 GCA_030705665.1 Bacillota bacterium | reverse complement strand
GGCAAGTATGGTCCACTTCGACTACGGTCGCTGACCTTTTGAAGCAACAAGGCATTACACTAAACAATTTAGACAGGGTAGAACCGTCAATAAATGATGCAGTCAAAAAGAATGATGTTGTCAATATCATTCGGGTAGAAAAGGTCACCGATGTAGTGGAAGAACCAGTCCAATTTGGTGTTGTTTCGCAATTGGATCCAAACTTAGAAAAAGGTACAGAAAAAACGTTGGTTGAAGGCATAAATGGTGTTAATTCAAAGGAATATGAAGTTATCCTCGAGAACGGAAAAGAAGTTGTACGCAGGCTGGTCAGTTCATCAGAGACAAGGTCAAAGCAAGATAGAGTAGTTGCTGTTGGGGCCAAAGAAGTGGCTTTTCAGGCTTCACGTGGGCAAAGCAGCGATGGACAAGACTTTTATGTAAATGCGACCGCTTACACGGCCAATTGCAATGGCTGTTCAGGTAATACGGCTACAGGGATTAATTTGCGGGCAAACCCAAGCGCGAAAGTAATTGCTGTGGATCCTAGAATTATTCCATTAGGAACAAAAGTATATGTTGATGGTTATGGATATGCTGTTGCTGGTGACACTGGCGGAGCCATTAAAGGGTATAAGATTGATGTTTTCTTTTCTTCTAATGCAGATGCCTATCGTTGGGGGAATAGAAAAGTTAAAATCACAATACTGAATTAACTTTTATGAGCAGAGGGGAGATCCTCTGTTTTTTTTTGCTTTTTGGTAAAATTTCTTTATACTTACAGCATGGGGTTAAATATCATTTGTATAAGATGATCTTACTTCATATTATTAGTATTTTCAAGTGTTTATTACAAAAATATTTCAATTTTCTTTCATTTATTTCATTATATTTTTGTGAGCTTCAAAACATACATAAATGAATGAGTTTTATGTAATATTTATTGATTGTTGGAGGATTTTATGAAGTTAAAAGAAATTATCGTTGTAGAAGGTAAGGATGATACAACTGCGATAAAGCGGGCTGTAGATGCCGATACAATTGAAACGAACGGTTCGGCGATCAACAAGGACACCATTGAAAAAATAAAACTTGCCCAAAAAACAAGGGGAGTCATTATTTTTACTGATCCTGATTTTCCTGGTGAAAAGATAAGAAAGACCATTACTGAAAATGTACCCGGCTGTAAGCATGCATTTTTAACAAAAGAAGTGGCCATAAGTAGAAATGGAAAAAAACTTGGCGTTGAACATGCTGACCCAAAAGTGATCAGAGAAGCATTAAAAGATGCCCAATTAATGCACGAGGAAATTCAAGAGGAAATTACCCAAGAAGATTTGGTTATTGCCGGCTTAATTGGGGGTGCTGGATCGAAAGAAAGAAGAATAAGGCTTGGAAAACTTTTGAAAATTGGTTATACCAATGGGAAGCAGCTGCATAAACGGTTAATGATGTTTCAAATTAGCAAGGAAAAATTTGCAGCTGCCCTTGCCGAAATAATACAGGAGGAAACAAATGGATAAGGATATTGCGACACCAATAAGGACGAGAGGAATTCTTGAAAAGTATGGTTTTTCTTTTAAAAAGAGCCTCGGTCAAAATTTTTTGATTGATACCAATATCTTAAAACGAATTGTTGATTTTGCCGGCTTAAATGAAGAGGAAACAGGGGTAATTGAAATTGGCCCGGGGATTGGTGCGTTGACTGAACAGCTTGCTCGAGCTAGTAAAAAAGTGGTTGCCTTTGAAATTGATCAGCGGCTGCTGCCTATTTTAGCTGAGACACTCTCCCCTTATTCGAACGTAAAGGTGATTCATCAGGATGTTTTAAAAGCGGATGTAGCGAAAGTAATGGATGAGGAATTTTCCGATGTCAAAGATGTTATGGTCGTTGCTAACCTGCCATACTATGTGACTACCCCCATCATCATGAAGCTTCTCGAAGAACATTTGCCAATTCGCGGTATTGTCGTCATGCTGCAAAAGGAAGTAGCCGACCGCATTTCAGCCAAACCCGGAACCAAGGATTATGGCTCTCTTTCAATTGCGATTCAGTATTATACAAAAGCTGAAACGGTAATGATTGTTCCTAAAACTGTTTTTGTGCCGCAGCCTAATGTTGATTCAGCCGTCATCAGATTAACCAGATTGGAAGAACCAGCTGTTCAAGTTAAAGATGAAATCTTCTTTTTCCAGGTGACCAGGGCGAGTTTTGCCCAAAGGAGAAAGACGTTGTTAAATAATTTAACAAGTCAGTTGCCTGATGGGAAACAAAAGAAAGAGGAAATTCTTGCAGCGTTACATACAAGCGGGATTGACCCTTCACGAAGAGGTGAGACGCTCTCTCTCGAGGAGTTTGCCCGGCTAAGCGACGAATTATATCCGTGTTTCCACTAAGACCTTTAGGGGTCTTTTTTTATGGTCTCATTTCACATGTACCCTAATATTTGCATAGCTTAAGATAGGAATCTATATTTTTTAAATGGAAGGCCTAATGGTTGGTCTTATTGGAGTGACGACAGTGGATATTAGATTGATGGATATTGTCGCAAGAAGGTCATATAACTGTGATATTTTGTTTCGTGTAACAGATATTAAGGAAATAAATGGCCGTAGAATGGCCGTCCTCTATGGTGAGGATTTCCGACTTATTGCTGACGCTCCATGCGAGGATTTAGTCACCATAAACCAAAATGAACGGAGCAAACTTACACAGGAATACAGATCACTTGAGGAACAATCCATGCGCTTAATTGCACAGGATTTAGATTTATTAAAGCAAAAGCAAGAATATGAGACAACTGGTGGATATGCCAAGACCTCCAATTACTTTCAAATCCCTGGCAAGGTCCTTCACTTGGATGGAGATGAATCATACTTAAACAAGTGCTTGGCGGTATATGAAAAAATTGGGGTACCCGTGTTTGGAATCCATTGTAATGAAAAAGAAATGCCACAAAGAATGGGACAATTACTTGACTATTACCGTCCAGATATTCTGGTGATCACCGGTCATGATGCCTATTCTAAGGCAAAAGGAAAAATGACGGATATTAATGCTTACCGCCATTCCAAATTTTTTGTGCAGGCTGTGAGAGAGGCACGCAGGAAAGTCCCAGGCTTAGATCAGCTCGTCATTTTTGCAGGAGCGTGTCAATCACATTTTGAGTCAATCATCCATGCCGGTGCTAATTATGCCAGTTCACCATCAAGAATCAATATTCATGCGTTAGATCCCGTTTATATTGTGGCTAAAATCAGCCTTACACCATTTATGGAGCGCATTAACGTATGGGATGTATTGCGTAACACATTAACGGGTGATAAGGGGCTTGGGGGCATAGAAACAAAAGGAGTGTTACGGACAGGAATGCCGTATCGGCCGATATACGATGAATAGTACAAAAGATTACCTCGCCAGGTAATCCTTTTTTTTGAAAAAAACTGTCTCTTCACACTCATTGGGTTGACACCGTTAAACGGGCACTTCCGCTTTTTTTCAAAAAAGGCACATATTCCTTGGACATTAGGGTAACCCTAGTAATGTTGAAATTTAAAAGAAAAAGTAGAACGAAATTTGTTGACAATCTTTTTACTGTCCTGATATAATTTATTATTTTGGTTGACAGAAATGTGTCAGCGTGTTATACTTTACATCGTGAGGTGGACCGAATGCCAAAGACCTTAGCCGATATTAAAATGAATCTTGATTCGAATTTAGGGAAAAGGCTTTTACTAAAAGCAAACGGAGGACGCAGGAAAACAATTGAACGTTCCGGCGTTTTGGCTGAAACCTATCCGTCTGTTTTTGTAATTGAGTTGGACCAGGATGAAAATGCATTTGAACGTGTT
>JAUZQA010000447.1 GCA_030705665.1 Bacillota bacterium | reverse complement strand
TTCAAAAAGATGGGATTCCGCAGCCATCTTTTTATATTACATATAGCTTGAACTAAAATTATTAGTTCCTCATTGGTTATGCTATAATTGATTGTCCATAAAAGTGGCATTGTTAGTAAAGGGAGCGATAAATGATGATTAAAATTGATATACCATCTCCAGATGTAGTAATTACCAAAAAGAATCAACTTGGTGAAAAAGTCGAGTCAGTCATTAGCAGTGAATACGGATTTACGGACTATCATCGTATTCCACGCGATAAAGGTGGCATTATTCTTTTTTTTGATGCAAATGAAGATCTGTTATTTGTAGGAAAAGCAAGAAAATTACGGCCTAGAGTTAAAAAGCATTTTGAGGATAACGTATCACCACTTAAATTGCATCGAGATGAGATACATAAAATTGCAGTTTGTATTGTTGAAGACCAAATGGAACGGGAGATTTACGAAACCTATATCATTAATAAGCTGCATGCCAAATACAATATTGATAAAGTATTTTTTAAGTAAAAATGCAAACAAAGGATAGGATACAAAAGTCCTATCCTTTGTTTGTATCTACTTTTCTTCAACGATTCCCGATAACTACCTTACTTATAACCGATTAATTCATTTCTAGAAAACGCCGATTCGTTACTCGAAAACACAGAAAAGTATTTTTTTACAAACTCATAAAAAAGTTTTTCTGACGGCGATAAATCACGATGCTTCGGGGTTATAACTCCAACAGTTCTCCTCACATCTGGTTCATTAATTGAAACTTTAACCGTATTGCCTGGCAAATTTTCGTTTAAGAAAAGCTCAGGTAACAATGTAATTCCAATACCGGCAGATACTAATCCTTTTATGGCGTCAAGGTCTTCTCCCTCACATAAAATTGTGGGACGAAATCCAACCTGAATACAAGCATCTTCAACAATTTTCCGAAGAACAAAGCCCTTTGGGAATAATACAAATGTCTCCTTCGCTAATTGATAAAGAGAAACTGATTTTTGATTTGAAAGCGGATGCGTTTCCGGTAATAGGGCTACAAACCTTTCAACAAAAAAAATATCCGATTGAACATCAGGATCCTGTGTTGGGACAGGTCCGATAAATGCTAAATCGATTTCACGCTTTTTTACTCCCTCCGTCAAGAAAGAGTAAGAGCCCTGACGTAAATGAAAGTGAATATCCGGATGTTCCTTTTTAAATGCTGAGAGAATTGTTGGGAGCGTATTACTAGCTAAGCTTGAGGGAAAGCCAATTCGAATCGTTCCCTGCTCCGGATTTACATATTCATCTATAAGCTGCTTTGCGTTATCAATTGCTTTTATCGCAATAAGTGCTTGCTCAGCAAATAGTCTTCCAATATGGGTAATCCTTATATTTCTGCCTTCCCTTTCTAAAAGTTGAACACCAAGCTCGGCTTCTAAATTGCCAATTTGGCGGCTTACTGCTGATTGAGCGATATTTAAATTTTCGGCTGCTAATGAAATATGCTCCTGTTTTGCTACTTCAATAAAATATTTTAGTTGTCTGATTTCCATCTGATTTTCCTTCTATATTGTCTTCTAGATAATTTTCTTTCTCATTATACTACTTTAAAATTAAAATTTAAGATAAAAATCATTACCAAGAAACTTTGTACATCATTTGTTACAAAAATAAAATGCCAGTTTTACCCCAAAAACTAGGAATAATACTGGCACATAAAGGATTTTTCTTTTATTTTCTTTCTGAAGCTGGTACTCCAGCAATGCCCCAATGAGTCTTTGGCATTTCTGTGACAAGAACCCTCACACTTTGTTTTGGCGCATCTAAAGTTTCAACAACTGTATCAGTAATATTTTCAATTAATGCTTTAATTTTTTCAGGCGGTCTGCCTTCCATAATATTTATCTGAATAAGCGGCATAAACATTCTCCTCTCAATTTTTTACAATTGTTCATTATTCTCCAACACTGAATGTAACTTCACCAAGACCGTCAAATTTTCCTGAAACAAAATCTCCAACTTTTAGCAATATCGCACTGGTCAAAGCTCCTGATAGGATAAGATCACCTTTTTTGATCTTTTGACCTTTTCTCGCAAGCATATTAGCAAGTACTGCTATTGCATTGGCAGGATGGCCTAAAACAGCAGCACCGGCGCCTAATTCTTTCAGCTGACCATTAAGTGATAGTGTAGCTCCTACTAATTCAAGTTCAAATTCACTTGGTTTTTTAAGTGTGTTTCCAAAAACTACTCTTGATGTAGACGCATTGTCAGCAATTACATCTGTAAGTGTAAAATTGAAATTTTCGTAGCGGCTGTCAATAATTTCTAACGCAGGTAAAACATATTCTGTTTTAGCCAGTACTTGGGCACCTGTAATGCCAGGCCCTTCGATATCTTCACCAATGAGGAAAGCAATCTCCGCTTCTACTTTCGGGTGGATCAGGTCTGAAAAAGGAAGCACTCCGCCGTTATCAATCAGCATGTAATCAAACACATATCCATAAATGGGTTCAGAAACACCCATTTGATCCCATTTTGCCTTGCTTGTTAAGCCCATTTTAGGACCAATAATTCTTCTTCCTTCATCTAATTTTTTCTGAACAAGCAATTCTTGTGCTTCATATGCTTCTTCAACAGAAAGATCAGGTTTTATATTCGTAGTAACTTTTACAACTTCACGCTTTTCTACTTCAGCAGCAACTAAGTAATCAGCAATTTGCTTAATGAGTTCGCTTGCCATTCATTTTGCCTCCTAGTAATCTTTTATATTGGAATCGTAAACTATTTTTATTTAAAATTAACGCTTACTTGACCTAAATGTGCAAACCTTGCGACAAAATTATCTCCAGGATTTGCTGCGACCATTCCTGAAAGTGCACCGGAAAGAATCACTTCCCCTGCTTTTAAGGTAATATCATAATCTGCCAAGCGGTTTGCCAGCCATGCAACACATGTCGCAGGATTTCCTAGGGCAGCCGCACCTACACCCGTATTGGCTACATCACCATTTTGATATAATGCCATTCCTACTAATTCTAGATTAATGTCTTCAAGTTTTGTTGGCTTTCCACCTAGTACATACAAGCCCGATGAGGCATTATCCGATACTGTATCACGTAAAGAAATTTTCCAATCTTGGATCCGGCTATCAACAATTTCCAAGGCGGGAACAACATAGTCGGTTGCTTGAATAACATCAACAGCTGTTACGTTCGGGCCTTTTAAGTCTTTTTTCAATATAAAGGCAATTTCACCTTCAACTTTTGGCTGCAGCATATCTTTTGTGTCAATTGTGCCGCCATTTTCAACTACCATGGTGTCTAATAAGTGCCCGTAATCCGGTTCATCCACACCTAACATTTTTTGTACAGCTACAGAAGTAAGACCGATCTTTTTACCGACAATTTTTTGACCTGCCTCTAGTTTCTTTTTAATGTTTTCTAGTTGAATATAATATGCATCGTCAACAGTAAGCCCCGGATCTAAAACAATTAGAGGATCAATTCCAACCTTAGTAGCTTCTGCTTGAGCTAATTGAGCTGCAAAATCTTGGATTTTTGTCAATTGAATACATCCTTTCTATTATTTATGTATTTGATTGCTGTAAAAGCAAAAGTAGCTATTTAAATGCTGCACGGTTTATCTTAGTTAAACCGTGCAGCATAATCTTTTAAATAAAGAGATTTACAGTTTCACACAAATGTTTGTTAATTCAGTATAGAACTCCCAGCTGTGAGCACCACCTACACGGCCTATTCCACTATCCTTTGTTCCGCCAAATGGAGTTCTTAAATCACGTACGAACCAGCAATTGATGTAAGATAAACCTGATTCGATTTTTTGTGCTACACGGTGTGCACGACG
>JAUZQA010000446.1 GCA_030705665.1 Bacillota bacterium | reverse complement strand
CATACAAATGCAAGTAACCAGAAGGCAATCTGATTTGCCTTCCGGTTATGATGAATAAAATCAAAAAAATACAATAATACGCTGAAGGCATATAGAACGACTGTTAGTTCATGCAGCCGCGGCATATCAATAGCAAACATCTTAGTTACCTCTTATGACTGAAAAGAAGCCTGAGGATTAGAAACCAAAGTTATTTTAGCTTCGGCTGCTTTTGGTTGTTGCCTTTCAACAAGCTCTTCAATATTAAAAATCTTCTTAAATAATTCCAAAGATTTATCTGCATCAGGTTGGGCAGCCAGTTCTTTAGCTTGTAAAATTGGGTCTTTCAAAAGCTGGTTTATTATACTTTTCGTATGTTTACTTAATACTTTTTTATCATGCTCGGATAAATGCGGGATTTTTCTTTCGATACTTTCCATTGTTTCCGTTTGAATCGCCAGCGCTTTTTCACGCAAAGCCGAAATGACAGGTACCACACCAAGCATTCCAAGCCATTGCTTAAATTCCACGATTTCTTTTTCAATCATCAACGATATCTTTTCAGCAGCTTTTTTGCGTTCCTGCAGGTTGGCTTCAACGATCCCTTCAAGATCATCGATATCGTATAAAAAGACATTCTCTAATTCAGCAATTTGCGGATCTAAATCACGTGGAACAGCAATATCAACCATAAATAACGGTTTACCTTTACGGATCTTCGCTACCTTGGCGACAGTTTCTTTAGTAATAACAAATTCCTTAGCACCTGTAGAACTGATCAAAATATCAGCATCTGAAAGCGAGTTTTCCAGTTCTTCCATTGTCTTGGCTTGACCAGAAAAACGTTCAGCCAAAAAGATCGCTTTTTCATAGGTTCTATTAATCACCGTTACTTTTCTAACACCACTACCATGTAAGTTTTGGGCAGCTAATTCTCCCATTTTTCCGGCGCCCAGAATAAGAACATGTTTTTGTTCTAACGAGCCAAAAATCTTTTTCGCTAATTCCACTGCTGCGTAACTAACAGATACAGCATTTGCACCAATTTCTGTTTCAGAATGACCGCGTTTTGCAACCGTCAAGGCCTGCTTAAAGAGATGATTAAAGATTGTACCGGTAGTTTCATATTCTTGAGCTAGTAAAAAGGCCGAACGTACTTGGCCCAAAATTTGGGTTTCACCTAAAATCATTGAATTCAAACCGCAGGTAACATTTAGTAAATGCTCGATTGCAGCGTCTTCCTCATAATAATTTAAAAACGGAGAAAACTCTTCTTGATCAAGTTCAAACCATTCCGATAAGAATTCCTTTATATAATAGCGGCCAGTATGTAGTTGATCAACAACCGCATAAATCTCTGTCCGATTACATGTGGATAAAATAATATTTTCCAGGATACTCTTTTTCGTTTGTAATTTCTTTATTGCCATTTCAAGTTCTGTTTCATTAAAAGTTAACCGCTCGCGAATTTCGACAGGGGCAGTTTTATAGTTAACTCCAATTACTAAAATATGCATTGTTTGTTATTACACCCCCATAAAATCTAGGATTACATTATAACTAAGATGATTATACCATGTAAAAAATTAGCTTTCGTCTAAAAAATGTGAACAGAAAACGAAAGGTTATGTTAATATAAATACGACTAAAATTGCATATATACGACAGTACTCTATAGTACATTAACAAAAAATATTCTATGTTTCAAGTGAACCTTATTGGAAGTGGTGGAAGAAATGAAAAATCAACGAATCTTTTCGGGGATTATCTTAATAGGGGTTGGCGCTTATTTTTTCTTACAGCAAATAAATTTGACCGTTTTACCGGGATTTTTTACTTGGCCTACATTACTGTTAATCATTGGAATTGCTTTTTTAGGTCAAGGATATATAGGAAAGGATTATGAAGCCATTCTCCCAGGAGTCATTTTAGTCGGATTTGGACTTTATTTTCATGTCCTATCCCATTATGCTTTTTGGAATAATCAGGTTGGATCTTTTGTCCTAATAATCGGGATTGGCAGCCTCCTTCGTTACCAAAAAACACATACCGGTTTATTCCAGGCCGTTCTTTTTCTCATTTTATCCATTATATTGTTATATTATGATAAATTTTCTTCTGATCTTGGACTGTTCCAAAATGGAGTATCCATCATTTGGAAGTTTTGGCCAATCATGATCATTGCCATCGGATTTTTTCTGCTATATAAAAGAAAGAAATAGGCGCTTAAAAATGAGCGCCTATTTTTTTACATATAGCTTTCCATTGCAGCCCATGCTTGGTCCTTTCCTTCCCCGGTTTCCGAGGAGAAAAGGATAAGATGGTCACCTTTTTCAAGCTCCAATGTTTCTTTTGTTACTTTTAAATGCTTTTGCCATTTTCCTTTTGGAATTTTATCGGCCTTTGTTGCAACGACGATACATGGTATTTCGTAATGCTTTAGGAAACCATACATCATCCGATCATCGGCAGTAGGCGGATGCCTCAAGTCAACAATCAAAACTGCTGCCCTCAATTGCTCTCTTCTTGTAAAATAAGTTTCAATCATTTTTCCCCATGCTTCTCGTTCCGTTTTGGAAACCTTTGCGTACCCATAGCCGGGGACGTCAACAAAATGAAGAATTTCATTAATTAAGTAAAAATTTAATGTTTGCGTTTTTCCGGGCTTTGACGAAATCCTGGCCAAGCCCTTCCGATTCAACATCTTATTAATGAAGGACGACTTCCCAACATTGGAACGTCCTGCTAACGCAAACTCCGGGAGTGCAGTTTCCGGGTATTGAGCCGGACTTACCGCACTAATGACAATATCAGAACTTGTTACTTTCATTCAGCAGCACCTTCAACAAGCGCATGACGTAGGACTTCATCCACATGAGAAACAATCACAAAATTCAAATCATTTCTGATCGTTTCAGGAATATCTTCAATATCTTTTTCATTATCCTTTGGAATAATGATTTTCGTTAACCCTGCTCTGTGTGCTGCAAGCGTTTTTTCTTTAAGTCCGCCAATAGGGAGAACTCTTCCTCTTAACGTTATTTCTCCCGTCATTCCTACTTCTCTGTGGATCGGTCTTCCGGTTAATGCCGAAACAAGCGCAGTAGCGATTGTTATTCCCGCTGAAGGTCCATCTTTCGGAACAGCCCCTTCAGGAACATGAATATGAATATCATATTTTTCATGAAAATCTTCTTCAATTCCAAGTTCCTTTGTTTTTGAACGAACAAAACTAAAAGCTGCTTGTGCTGATTCCTTCATGACATCTCCCAGTTTTCCTGTTAAGACAAGCTTCCCTTTACCAGGGGAAAGAGAAACCTCAATTTGCAGGGTATCTCCGCCGACTGTTGTATAAGCAAGTCCAGTTGCAACCCCCACTTGGTCTTCTGCTTCAGCCTGTCCATAATGGAATCTTGGTTTCCCCAGGAATTCTTCAAGATTCTTCTCTGTTATCACGACACGTTTTTTCTCACCGGCAACAACGACCTTTGCGGTTTTTCTGCAAATCGATGCCAACTGCCGTTCAAGGCTTCTAACCCCCGCCTCACGTGTATAATAACGAACGACCTTTAGGACGGCTTCATCACGAATTTGTAAGGTTCCCTTTGAAAGCCCATGCTCCTCAAGCTGCTTTGGCAAGAGATGATCTTTGACGATATGAACTTTCTCAATCTCTGTATATCCAGCGATTGAAATGATTTCCATCCGGTCAAGTAATGGTCCGGGAATCGTTGCCAGGCTATTTGCAGTTGCAATAAACATGACTTTAGAAAGATCATATGGTTCTTCAATATAGTGATCACTAAAATTAAAGTTTTGCTCAGGATCTAATACTTCCAGCATCGCTGAAGAAGGATCTCCGCGAAAATCATTTGACATTTTATCGATT
>JAUZQA010000445.1 GCA_030705665.1 Bacillota bacterium | reverse complement strand
GGAGAAGCAATAATTAAAATAATGGCTGAGCGAATATTTTCAAAAAAGATGAAAAGACAAACTAAAGCAGGAATAATAGAGGTACTGATTAACTTTGGTAAAAAAAGCTCTAAATAGCGCCGAAATTTGATTATCCCTTCCATAATTAAGGTTACAGTCTGACCGGAACCTTCCTCTCTTACAAAACCTGGTCCGAGCTGAAATAGCTTTTTCAAAACCAATTTTCTAACATTCACACTCGTATCAACAGCAAAACGATAAGCAATCTTCTTTTTCACAAATGTAAGAGTTTGGCGAATGACGAGGGCCAAAAAGAAAATAGACAACTTTCCAATCATATGACGAAACAAATCTCCCCCGAAAAGGGAGGAGATTGAATCTGCCAAAAAGTAGGCCTGAATAATTATGGCAACACCTTGAAAAACTGTTAATATTGACAGACCTGCAAGTACTGGCTTTATTCCCGTGTATGAGAACAATGACTTATCCATTAGTAGGTTAGATGCTCCTTACTTGTTACTCGTTTTCTAAAGATATAATAGCTCCATACTGTATATCCTAGAACAAACGGTAAGACGGTTACAACGACAATTGTCATAATTTTTAAGGAGTAAGCACCACTTGCAGCATTATAAACCGTTAAATCAAAAGCTTTATTAATTGAACTAATCATGACTCTTGGGAAAAGGCCGACAAAAATCGCGGACACCGTTAATGCTAAGCCCAAGCCTGTCATTGTGAAGGCCAAGCCCTCTTTTTTACGAGCAATAAAGGTGTAAGATAACACGTACACAACTACGATTAAGGCAACGATTATTAACTCTGGAACTAATCTGACTACAAAAATATCGGTCATGACATATGATAATCCAACAAACACAACAAGTGAACCAAGAACGGCAAGAACTACTTTTTTAGCAAGAGCAGCAGACCTAACTCGAAGATCCCCTTCGGTTTTTAAGGTCAAAAAGTTTAGACCATGCAACAAACATAACAAGGTAACCGTTAATCCTCCCCAAAGGGAATAAATATTGATATAATCGGAGAAACCTGCGGTCATGTTCATGTCTTTATGAATTGGCATTCCTTTAAGAAGACTTGTAAATAATACCCCTAGTAAAAATGGAGGTAATAAACTTCCAAAAAACAGCGCCCAATCCCACGAATTAGTCCAGCGGGAATTTGGAACCTTACTGCGGAACTCAAAGGAAACGCCGCGTGCAATTAATGCCATCAAAACAACAAATAATGGAAGATAGTAGCCGCTAAACATGGTTGCATACCAATTTGGAAATGCTGCAAAAATAGCACCGCCGCCTGTTAAGAGCCATACTTCATTTGCATCCCACACAGGACCAATCGCATTAACCATGATCGAACGTTCCATTTGATTTCGCGCTAAGAATCGCATTGACATACCGACACCAAAATCAAAGCCTTCAAGGAAGAAGAAACCGACGAATACAACCCCTATTAAGACAAACCACAATTCACTTAATTGCATCCTAAGCACCTACCCTATCAAATGGATCTCTTGATTTATTCGTAACACCCGGCTCAATTGCTGGTCCTTTTTTCACTTCACGAATCATTAAATAAACCATCGCAGCCGCTAAAACAGTGAATATTAAAACATACATGATAAGTGTTAATAGAATACTCCCACCTGCAACATTAGGTGAAACCGCACTGGCAGTGGTCATCTGGCCAAAAACGCTCCATGGCTGACGCCCAATTTCGGTCATGATCCATCCAAAGCTATTTGCGAGAGTAGGGAAAAACATTGCCGGAAGTAAAAACTTCAAGAAAGTTTTGCTGTTCTCAAGTGTGCCTTTCTTCCAAAGAACCAACCCAATGATAGATAGTAAAATCATTGCTACCCCAAAGCCAATCATTAAACGGAAGCTCCAATAGGTTGTTTTTACAGGAGGAATATAGTCCGTGCCTTTACCAACTTTACTATCATATTTTGCTGCATACTCTTTTTGCAGTGTTTCCATTCCTTTTAAGCTGCCGTTAAATTTTGAATAAGATAAAAAGCTCAGTGCATACGGAATGTTAACTTCAAATTTATTTTCCTTATTGGCCGAATCAATAATAGCGAATGCTGACCATGGTGCTGGATCTTGAGTATCTTTCCAGATGCCTTCTGCTGCAGCCATTTTCATTGGTTGTGTTTTAACAAGATATTGTGCCTGACCGTGACCGCTTAACGCAGTTCCGATACTTCCAATCAACCCAATGATTAGAGCTATATTCATTGACTTCTTAAAAAATTCTGTATCTTTTTTCTTCAATAATTTATAGGCGCTAATTCCAGCAATAAAGAAACCTCCTGTACATAAAGCACCCGTTATAACATGTGGAAATTCAACCCACACTTGACCGTTTGTAAGCAGTGCTAAAAAGTCATTCATCTCAGCACGGCCATTTTTGATCCCAAATCCAACAGGATGTTGCATAAAAGAATTAGCTGTTAAAATCCAAAATGCTGAAAGCGTTGTTCCGATGGATACGAGCCAAATACATGCCAAATGTACTTTTTTCGATAAGCGATCCCAGCCAAAAATCCATATTCCAATAAAAGTTGATTCCATAAAAAATGCCAGTAATGCTTCGATTGCCAGGGGTGCACCAAAAACGTCACCTACAAATCTTGAATAATCAGACCAGTTCATTCCAAATTGGAACTCTTGAATAATTCCCGTTACAACTCCAACAGCAAAGTTAATTAAAAACAAGTGGCCCCAAAATTTCGTCATTTTCTTGTATACTTCGTTTTTCTTCGTAACATATAACGTCTCCATTATAGCTACGGTAAAAACAAGTCCGATCGTAAGAGGCACAAAGAAAAAGTGGTAAACTGTTGTTACACCAAACTGTAGTCTTGCCAACAATAATTGATCCATTACATTTCCTCCGTATTCATTTTTCATTCTTCTGCCTTACAATTATGTTCAATAATTCACAAAGATGATACAGATGATAAAACTTCATAATTAAAACATTGGTAAAACGAAAGCCGACTTTTTAAATAAATTATTAAACAATAACAATTTAATCCTAATTACTATTGTACTGGATACATTAACTATACTATCAAAAATTTTCTAAATAAATCGCTGTCTTTTTGTCGAAGTTATGACATTTTTATGAATTGATATACTTAACATATCAAAATTAGTTACCTTTCATTCTTAAAAAAAACGTTAAAAAACCTCATAGTGACGGGTTTTTAACGCTTTTCATCAAGTGTTCATTTCTAATTTATTATTTTTTTACAAAATAAAATCAATGGCAAATGTCACACTATTATTTTTCAGAACTTTTGAACCAAATGTTAAAAAACTTCTCAAAGTTCCTCGTTCGCATAACTTTTATCCATTTAAAAAAGACAGCAAAATATTATTGTAATGTCCAATAAATCCATTCTATTTAATTTTTTTTCTTGTCTGCTTTTTCAGCTAACTCATGAGAGAATTCTGTCTGAAAGCTTGGATTATTACTTTTCGCAGGCAAACCTCTTTGCGGGGTCACCTTCATAATTGATCCAATACGGAACCTCATGACGTAGTATATCATTGAAAAAATGATCACCATAACGACACCACTGATTAGCCCTATCGTTTGTCCAGGAATGAAGGGCATGCTTAAAAGAACAATAATCATGCTGATCAATGCGATCCATGAAGTATACGGAAACCCCGGCATTTGACATTTTCCTTCGGGAGGACAGCCCATTCTTTTACGAAATCGGATATGACTTGCCATGATTACCGCGTATGTAAAAATTAATGTGAAACCGCTGGTTGTTATCAAAACCAAATAAACCCTTGGAAACAAAAGACCGAATCCTAATCCCAAAAGCATGGCAATGCCAGAAAATAAG
>JAUZQA010000444.1 GCA_030705665.1 Bacillota bacterium | reverse complement strand
TGTTAACAAATTCGACTATACCCGATTTATGAAAAATATCCTCCTTTAACCACTTTGTCACAAGTGGATCCCGGGATGAAGCAATAGGCGGCAGTTGTTTAAAATCACCGCAAATAATGATTCGACCTCCCAATGTGGCCGCAAATGCTGCTTGCGGAACATACGCCATGCTTGCCTCATCAAGAATGATGATATCGAACTCTTTTTCGTAAATCGCAGGGTCACTTGCTGCTTTTGCCAGTGTAGTACCTACGATATAGGCATCCTTTACAAATTGTAATTCCTGCTTGCGGACTTTTTCCAACATTCCTGCAAATTTTGCTTCAAGTTCCAAGAGCTCACTTGAATCGCGCTGGCTGAATGACCTGGCCAGATCCGATTTTAGTTTAGAACGTTCCTCTATTAGCTTGTTCATATTTTTTGCTAACACCGGTGCTACCTTTTCAATTAGCTTATTTGTTGTAATCGCTTCTTGGCTTTTAAGCGATCCGCTAATGTTTGAACCATATCGTAATATATCCCCTTCATGAAAACGGTCTTTCTTTTTAACAAAGGAGGCTAATTCACTTAAAATAACATCCACGGCCTGATTACTGTGTGAGAGAATCAGGACATGTTTTTTATTAAAAAATTTGTTTGCTGCAACACGAGCCAAAGTGTAGGTTTTCCCAGTGCCTGGCGGACCCCAAACAAATGTAACAGGATTATATTTTGATCGAAGCATTACTTCATGAATTGCCGATTTTATTTTATCGGCGGGATGTTTAGCTGGCATACTAGGTTCCATTAATTTTTTGATTCTAATTCGTTTTTGCTTTTTTGTTTTTAATTCGTCAAATCGTTGGATAAGCTGTTCAAGAAGCTCCCATGGATCGTGATACAAATTTGCCTCACTGATTAAATCACCGATAAATTTTTTAAAAGCAATGATAACTCCTCTGCCTTCAGCAGATAATATACGTCCATCCTGCTTGATCTTTCCCCATTCAAGCTTAACAGCTGTTCCGTTCGGGATTCTTATGGGAGAAGGAATATCGAAATAATAGGTAAACTCACCATCAGTGGCTAAGATTCTCCCATTTGTCACTTTGTATTTATTACTTCCAAATCTTTTTAAATGAACGATTTCATTTTGAAGTGCCTGCTGCCACTCTTTTATATATGTCAAAGTCGTTGTCATAGCTCTTTTTCCTTTAAATACTAGTATTCTTATATTTGATACAACCGTGAAAGAAAATTATACATGTATTTTTACCTAACGTCACTTACTTTAATCAGAAAAACTCCCTCTATCAAAAGTATAAAGGGAGTTTTTCTGTTCGTTATTTTGTTTGCAATTCTTTGCTTACAGTAAAGGCCGCTTCGGTATTTTTAAAAACTTGTTCCACTGTCACCCCTTCTTGGGTTTCAATTAGGACCATTCCTTCCGCTGTAAAGTCAAAAACAGCTAAATCAGTAATCAAGCGATGAACGACTGCTTTACCAGTTAGCGGCAGTGTACATTCGTTTTTGACTTTTGATTCCCCTTTTTTATTTACATGCTCCATGATGACAACAACTCGTTTAGCACCGTTAACTAAATCCATCGCACCGCCCATGCCTTTTACCATCTTCCCAGGAATCATCCAATTTGCCAGGTCTCCTTTTTCTGAGACTTCCATACCACCTAAAATGGCCAGATCAATATGACCGCCGCGGATCATAGCAAAGGATTCAGCACTATCAAAAAATACTGCACCATTAATAGCTGTAACCGTCTCCTTTCCAGCATTGATCAAATCAGGATCCTCTGTCCCTGCTAAAGGATAAGGACCAATACCTAATAAACCATTTTCAGATTGAAGCATGACATTAAAGTCACTGGGAATTTCATTAGCAATGAGTGTGGGCATTCCAATTCCAAGGTTTACATACATTCCATCCCTTATTTCCTTTACTGCACGTTTAACGATGAGTGATCGGGTATTTTTCATTTCATATCTCCTCTCTTCCAGATAATTCTATTAGACTGGGTAGACTGGGTGTTTTCTCTCGGAGAAGTTCATATATTTAGAGGAATACACTTCAAAGCGTTTAATTAACTCTTTCCTCAGCGATTGAGCAGGGATCACACCATCAATAATCATTTCTGATGCTAATCGATAGATATCAATATCCTGTTTATATTCCTCTCGTTTTTCGGCGATGAAGCCTGCCCGCTCAGCTTCTGGTAATTGCGCAATTTTATTTGAATAAACAGCGTTTACAGCAGCCTCAGGGCCCATTACCGCAATTTGTGCAGAAGGAAGGGCCAGGCAGCAGTCTGGCTCAAACGCAGGACCTGCCATTGCATACAGCCCCGCACCGTAAGCTTTACGAACGATTACCGATATTTTCGGGACAGTTGCCTCTGCCATGGCGGAAATCATTTTTGCTCCATGACGGATGATGCCTGCCCGTTCAACTTTTGTACCAATCATAAATCCAGGGACATCAGCCAGAAACAAAAGTGGAATATGGAAGGCATCACAAAGATTGATAAACTTTGCTGCCTTGTCGGCAGAGTCATGAAAAAGGACTCCTCCCTTGACGCGGGGCTGATTGGCAATAATTCCAACAGGTTTCCCATTCATTCTGGACAAACCAGTTATTAATTCCTTGGCAAACAGTTTTTTGATTTCAAAAAACGAATCCTCATCAACAATTCTGTAAATGAAGTCATGCATATTAAAAGCGATATTTTGATTTGTCGGGATTAGTTCTTCAATTGACTTCTCGTAATTTTTAGGTGGGGCACTATCCTTTTGAGGCGGCTTTTCTGAGTAGTTCGCAGGGAAAAAGCTCAAGTAGTCTCGAGCAAGCGTAATCGCTTCAGTTTCATTTTTAGCAAGAACATCGCCACATCCTGAAACGCTGCAGTGCATGCGGGCACCGCCCATTTCCTCTAAAGTGACCTTTTCTCCAATAACCTCTTCAGCCATTCTTGGTGAACCAAGATACATGGAAGCATTCCCCTCGACCATGATCACTATATCGCAGAATGCAGGTATGTAGGCTCCTCCTGCTGCAGAGGGCCCAAACAAAACACAAACTTGGGGGATTTTTCCCGATAATTTTACTAGATTGTAAAATATCCTTCCTGCTCCACGGCGTCCGGGAAACATGTCTATTTGATCTGTAATCCGTGCCCCTGCTGAATCGACAAGATATATTAATGGTACCCTTAATTTTTCAGCGGTTTCCTGGATGCGGATGATTTTTTCTACCGTTCGTGAACCCCAAGAACCTGCTTTTACAGTAGAATCATTCGCCATAACGCAGACAACCTGGTCATTTATTTTCCCAATCATCGTGACAACACCATCTGCAGGAAGATCTTTCGCCAGACAGTTGGCAAACATAGCATCCTCTAATTGACCATCAGTGTCAAATAACAGTTTTAGCCTATCACGTACAAACAACTTTCCTTGTTCGCTATTCTTTTGGTGATATTTTGGCGCTCCTCCTTTATAAATACGTTCGGTAAGTTCTTTAAATGTTTGATCTTGTGAATTAACCTCTGTGGACATATATTTCCTCCTCTCTTACTATGCAAAATGATTTATTCTTTTTTGTAAATAACATAATAGGAGTTTTCATGGGCTTAATCCTTCCATATATACACAAATGAGGCAGGGAAAATGCATAACTCAATGGAATTCCGTGAAATGGAAAAAAACAAAGCTTCACACCGTTATCAACGGGGCTTAGCTTTGTTCTTTTGAGGGGTTTATTTTACATTCTTTTTCCGATAATAATTGGATAATTCAATGATCATCGCGCCCATTCTCTCAATCTCAGGCGTGATAATACGTTCAACACCTTCTTCTTTCAGTGCTTCTGCAGTAACTTTCCCAACCGCAGCTGCGGTAACATT
>JAUZQA010000443.1 GCA_030705665.1 Bacillota bacterium | reverse complement strand
GTGCCAAATCAACCCAAAGTATTGCAACACACCTTTTCTAATCTTGCTAAGTGTGTTGCAATCTTTTTCATATTTTGACAGGCTGCAATAAGAAGTGCCTGTTCACTTGCATTCTTCAATCCCCGTAACCGGCAGTAGCGAAGCCCATGCAGCTCTTTTGAGTCTGCGAAGCTTCGCTCTATTTTTTCCTTCCTAAATTTATAAAGCATTTTACCCGATTTTGATAATCGATTAAACCTAACCTTTTCTTTAAACTCCTCCCAAACGTAACGTGTCACAACTTTCACTTTATTTTCTGGCGTTTTTCCAAAATCTCTATTTTGTCCAACAGAACGCGGTGTTCTATATCGACAGATACATTCATAAAAGTGAATAAAGATATTTCACCATGACAGGGGGTAAAGGGATGATTTATCGCTTACTTGCGTTAAATATTGATGGAACCACACTTCAATCAAACGGAAGACTCCATAAATCAACAAAAGAGGCCGTGGAATATGTTCAACAAAAGGGGATTATTGTAACACTCGTAACCTCTCGGAGCTTTCCATCAGCAAAAAAGGTGGCACGGGCATTAAAAATAAAAACACCGATTGTTACTCATCAAGGTTCCTATATTGCCAGCTTACAAGGGAATCCGATTTATGTAAAAAGATTAAATGAAGAAATAACCTATGATATTGTCAGTTTCTTAGAAGTGCTGCCATGTCAAATCCGTTTGGTACATGAGCAATTCTCACTGGCAAATAAATTTAAGCTGAATAATAATTTATTAGCTCGGACTGTTTTTACATCTGGAGACCCAGTTCTCTACTCACAACAGTTTGTCAGCTCCTTAACCGATCATTTGCATGGCCAGCCTGTCACACCGCCAAAAATCGAAGTTTATTTCGAAGATAAGAAAGATCTGCAAGATACCAAAATTGCGCTTGGAAAAATGTTTACCGAAATTGAAATTATCGAATTGGATCCATTGCGATTGGATATTGTTCCTGAAGGGGGTTCCAAGGTAAACGGGTTAGCCTATTTGGGAAGCCAGCTTGGAATTGCACTACATGAGATGGTGGCAATTGGAGATGGAATGGATGACATTCCGATGATCGAAGCAGCGGGTCTGGGGGTTGCGATGGGGAATGCCCAATACCCTGTAAAAAGAGCAGCAGACTGGATCACAAGATCTGAAAATGAACAAGGGGTTGCCTACATGGTGAAGGAACATTTCCGAAAACAGCAGCCTATCGAATTTTTACGAAAAATGAAAATCATAAAGAAATAAGCAGGAGGTATCACGGGCTTTGCTTGTGATATCTTTTTTTGGAGTAAATAGGAAGTAAAGATTACCATGTATTGACCTTGATTAAGCGATTTTGTAAACTTAAGGAAGTCTATTTTTAGCGTGGTGATAATTTTGAAAATTTCTGTTATAGGCTTAGAGGATGAACGTTTTTTGCGTCCACTTACCTTGATTGCCAATTTGTTTTTTGAGGAAACTCAGGTTTGTAAAGCGATTGTTCCTGAATCTGAACTTACAATTCAATTTAAGTTGACTATAGTTGAAAAAATATTTGTGAGGGCAGAGCTTTCTGATAATGCTGGAAAAAAACTTTCAGCAGAATACGAGAAAGAAATACTTTCGTCGGGTTCTGAGAAGGAAAAATTTAAGGAAATAAAAAATGCTGTATCACATGTTTATTTGACAGTTTTACAGGACTGGACGGGAATGATTCAAAAGTGGGGAATTCTAACGGGAGTTCGTCCGACGAAGTTACTTCATAAGAGAGTCCGTGAAGGTGTATCGGCTGAAACTGCCCACCAGCAATTAAAGGCCGATTATTTAATTACAGATGAAAAGATCGATTTAATGCAGCGGATTGTCGAGCGGCAGCTTGCGGTAGTACCAGACCTTTACTCACTAAAAAAGGAAGTAAGCATTTATATTGGGATTCCTTTTTGCCCAACGAAATGTGCGTACTGTACTTTCCCTGCCTACGCGATTAATGGGCGGCAAGGATCGGTTGATTCTTTTCTTGGCGGACTCCATTATGAAATGAGGAAGGTTGGCCAATGGTTAAAGGAAAAGGGTGTTCGCATCACAACGGTGTACTATGGAGGCGGAACACCTACCAGTATAACTGCAGAAGAGATGGACATGCTTTACGAAGAAATGTATCAATCTTTTCCTGATGTAGATAAAATTCGTGAAGTTACCGTAGAAGCAGGACGCCCTGATACGATAACTCCAGAAAAACTAGAGATATTGAAAAAGTGGAAAATCGATCGAATCAGCATCAACCCGCAATCTTATATCCAGGAAACCTTAAAAGCCATCGGGCGCCATCATACCGTGACCGAAACGATTGATAAATATCATTTAGCCCGTTCAATGGGGATGAATAACATCAATATGGATTTAATCATTGGCTTACCAGGTGAAGGAGTACCTGAATTTAAATACTCGTTAGCGGAGACAGAAAAACTGATGCCTGAATCGTTGACTGTTCATACATTATCGTTTAAACGGGCTTCAGAAATGACGCAGAATAAACAAAAGTATAAGGTTGCCGAGCGCAGCGAAGTGGGAGAAATGATGAATTTGGCTGAGTCGTGGACAAAGGACCATGGCTATGAGCCCTATTATTTATACCGCCAAAAAAATATCCTAGGCAATCTTGAAAACGTAGGTTATTCTCTGCCAAACCAGGATAGTATTTACAACATCATGATTATGGAAGAAATGCAAACGATTATTGGGCTAGGCTGCGGTGCAGCCAGTAAGTTCATTCATCCGGAGACAGGGAAAATCACCCACTTTGCCAATCCGAAGGATCCAAAGTCCTATAATGATGGCTTTGAAGCATACACAAATGAAAAAATCAAAATTCTTGAGGAATTATTTTCAGAACAATCATCCCCTTTGTGAATAGGGGATTTTTTTTAACTTTTTTGTGAAACAATTTACAATATTTTGTGAATAATTGTTTTGATTCTGTCCAATTCCATTTATAATTAGTGTAGGTATGATTTTAGGAGGGGGTTCTGTTGGTAATTAACAGTGTAACGGAAACAGATAATGTGAATATTAAGGTGAATAATCGCGTTGCAACCGTAGTGTTGAACAGACCGGAAAATCTTAATGCCTTGGATATGCAAATGCTGAAAGTATTAGTCTTTAGGCTAAAAGAAATTAGCGAGTCAGACGACATTGATATTGTAGTGTTAACCGGAAATGGAAGGGCTTTCTCATCGGGCGGAGATATCAATTGGTTGAACACACAAAAAACAGAAAATGAATTCACTGCATTTATGGATGGCATTAACGAATTAAGTATGACTCTTTATGGAATGCCGAAGCTTACCATTAGCGCCATTTCTGGTGCTGCAGCAGGTATCGGCCTCAGTTTAGCGTTAGCAACAGATTATATTATCGCCGATCAGTCCAGCAAATTTGCGATGAATTTTATTGGAATCGGTTTAATCCCTGATGGTGGCGGACATTTCTTCTTAGAAAAAAGAATTGGGGAAACAAAAGCAAAGCAGCTAATCTGGGAAGGTAAAAAGTATGGGGTAGAAGAAGCGCTGCAAATTGGTTTAATTCAGGAAATAGCAGATTCCGGACTTCAAGAAGCTTTAGATGCACGTATTATGGATTGGTTGAGTCGGCCTACACAAGCCATGATCCGAACGAAAAAGATCCTAGCCGAAAAAAACCGGCCACAATTATTAAAAGTACTAGAATTAGAGAAATACGGCCAATTTAAGATGAGGGAAACGCTTGATCATCAAGAAGGGATGCAGGCTTTCTTGGAAAAACGAAAACCAAAGTTTATTGGAAAATAACCAAATTCCCCCTAGATGAAATCTAGGGGGTTGCTTTTTGAGGACGTCTTCTATTTATG
>JAUZQA010000442.1 GCA_030705665.1 Bacillota bacterium | reverse complement strand
GCTGAATTCACTTGAATTTTAGATAACTGAATGTTATTATCAGTAACAATAAAGTGATTAAAAAAATTGAATAGCGATAACTTCTTATCCAGAGTGGTAGAGGGACAGGCCCTATGAAACCCGGCAACCATCAAGTCAAATTATTGTCTTGAACGGTGCTAATTCCTGCAAAGGTGTTAACCTTTGAAAGATGAGAGGATAGTATATAATCATACGAACCTCTCTTTTAAACAAAGAGAGGTTTTTTTGATGGAAAGAAGCTTATCGCTCAGGAGGAGCGAATTAAATGGAAAGAGCAGTGTTTGGTGCAAATGGTTTTTTTAGTCAGAAAGCTTTTTTAACAGGTTTTCGTGGTATTGAAAATGTTCGCATAGGACATCTAACAGGGACGAATGTAGATATAGTAGAAATATGGTTTAATCCCTGGAAAGTATCTTATAAAGAGTTATTAGAATTGTTTTTTGACTTACATGACCCAACCTCTAGAGAGGATCAGGAATTTAACAATCAATCATTGATTTTCTTCGCTAATAAAAATCAATTAAGATTAGCACTACAAAAGAAAAGCGAGCTAAAACAGATTTTTAAAGAGAAAATTATTACAAAAATTGCTCCAGCAAATGAACATATTAATGGCTTAGAAGAGATTAAATTAATATCTTAAAACTACAGAACAGCGTAATAAGTTACAACACAAAAGGGCGCATTTCTGAAGAGAGATGCGCTCTATATTTAAATTGGTTTTGAGATATTATTTATCATTTGCAAGTGATTCCCTATCGCTCGCGGTTGGAGGCTGCTCTAGCCATCCATTCTTTATCATCAGTTTTCCGCCGGCTTCAGCAAATTGCAAAAGTTCTGCAGTGAGTCGAATGTATTGAGCCCCAATATCTCTCCTGGCATTGACACTTAAAGCAGACCCGTAATAGGAAATAGATAATTGTGTAGATAATTGAATTTGATACAACAAATATTTATCTGAAAAGGGGGAAGTAGTAGAATTTGTAATCAACGATTGCAACGAACTGGGTGAATTTAAATGCTCTTCATCAAATACTGATTCAAATACTTCAATATGTTTATTAGCAATGCCCAGCCCCCTAGTAATATGTTCCCGAACCTCTTTTGATTGAGCAACTTGGCCAAATCCCACTTTAAGAGCAGCATGTAAATGCATTTTAACCATGTTGAAAGTAATATCTCCAATTTCCATAACATTCAACGGTCGACGTTTTCCTAACCATCCAGTTAAAAAACTTTGGTCTTTGACAAAATCGATCGAATCGGGTGGTGTAATAGTTGGAGGACGTGTGTAAAGTCCTTTCGTAAGCATTATTTCAATGGTTTGATCGAAAAGTGTCATCGTTTCGTTCATGCAGGTAATGTAATACTTCCGTAAGTCTGCGCGAATAGAGTTACTAACTGATAGTGAGTAGCCGGTCATCCCTTGCAAAGTCATGACATAAAGATAATGGAGGTAGAAAGGGTCTTGAAAAAGTCGAGGTGCATGAATGTTTACATCTTCTTTTTCTGTAAACCCATGTGGGATCGGGTAATTTTCACTTTGCATGAATTCAGAAACTTGTTGAACATGGATTTTTGATAATTTAAGGGCTGATTGGTAGAGTGTTTTAATTTCATCATCTTCGATATGCTCAAGTGCATAACGAAAAAAACAAATAGACATGGTATCAAATATGTATTGAGTCCAAAGACTAGAAATCTCAGGGGCCGTTAATCGAATGGAGTTATTTGGCTTCAAGGTACATCCTCCAGTATCCGAAATTATTTAGCATACTTATTCTTTTCTTAGAATACAAAAATATACATGTCCATTGCATCTCTCATTGATTTAAGGATTACGGAAAATTTTAGAGATCCATCTCAATTTTCCTGCCTGGGTAGAAAGACAATTGCGGATCCAATTGATTTTCTTTTGCAGTGCGTATGCTGGGAGTAAGTCTAAAAACAACTGTATGACTACCAAGTGAGGAGCGATAATTCTCTACATGGGATTGTGAAAGGCCTTTATCATAATAGCCAGGCACGTATTTGTCCAGCATCGCTTGCATTGCCAAGGAAGCTTCTTTTAAATCAGTTACCGTTTCTAGTACTCCGAACAGCATCACACTCATGTAAGCAGTATCTGTCTTCGCGGGAATAGGACTTACCATAGTACCGTAATCTTTAGATACAGTAAAACAACAGTTGGGATTGGCATGAATCAAATCTATTTTTCTCCCTTGAGCAGCTCCATGAAAATAAACTGATTCATTCATCCAAATAAAATTCAAAGGAACAACATAAGGAATCTCCCCATCCGTTAATCCAAGGTAACCTGTCCTTTCGTGGCTTAAAAACTGTTCAATTCGATTATCATCTGTACATATTAATTTTTCTTGGCGGATCTTGTGCATTTTTTCCATCCCATCTTTCTTTTTAAATGATAAAATCATTTTAGAAAACTTCTGTACAAGATAAAAGTGCCAGAATCGAAAAAAATACTAGGGACAGATGGAGGGCCAAAAGTGGAACTTACCCCATTTTTACATAAGGAGCTGCCAGAACCATTATATAGCCAGTTGTATCATTGGATTAAAAAGGAAATTGAAGAAAACAGACTCTTGCCTGGAGCGAAGATGCCATCAATTCGCCAGCTAACGAATCATTTAAAAGTCAGCCGGAACACAATTGAGGCGGCGTATCAACAGCTGCAATCAGAGGGATACCTTGAAAGTGTCCCCAAAAGTGGAATTTGGGTTGCCGAGATTGAGAAACCTTCATTACAACCGATTGTAGTAGAGCATCCTATTATGTTGGACTGTAAGCCATCAAGCAAAGACCTTGTGAATTTTGAATATGGGAATATCGATCTTGACAAATTTCCCTTGAGGGAGTGGAAGAAATGTTTATCTGACGCCGTTAGTCAAGAGAACAACTGGTTATTTCAATATAATGAAAAACTGGGCGAGTTTTCGTTGAGGCGGGAGATATCAAACTATTTATTGCAATCTAGGGGTGTTCGCTGTGCACCAGAACAGATTCTTATAACAGCCGGAACACAGTCCTCCATGGCATTGATTTGCCGTCTTTTAGCACTCCAGGGAAAAATCGTGGCGATGGAAGAACCGGGTTACAGTGGAGTTCGATCGGTCTTAGAAGATCAGGGTTGCCATATTGAACCTGTGCCTCTGGAGACAGACGGATTGTCAATAGAGCATATTCTAAATAGCAGGGCAAAAACCGTATACGTAACACCGTCACACCAATTTCCAATCGGTATGGTTCTGTCCATTTCTAAAAGAATGAGATTACTAAAATGGGCTTATCAAACTGGCGGATACATTATAGAGGATGACTATGACAGTGAGTTTCGATACCGAGGACAGCCAATTCCTTCGCTGAAATCTTTGGATGAACAGGAAAGAGTCATTTATTTAGGAACATTTTCTAAATCATTTCTACCTTCAGCGCGGTTAAGTTTTATCGTATTCCCGCCTTCTCTAATGGCTCAATATTCACGAAAGTTCGCAGCTTATAACCAATCTGTCTCTCCAATTATTCAGAGGGCAATGGCCCTGTTCATGCAATCTGGGGAATTCGAAAGACATATTCGAAGAATGCGTAAGATATACCAAAGAAAACATCAGACACTGCTAAGAAGTATTGAACAGTATATGGGCACTCAGGTAAAAGTTGTTGGAGAAAAGTCAGGCTTACACATCTTATTGAAACTAAAAGGTGCAACAGCCCCAGAGCTGATCGAAAATGGCCTTCAGAAGGGTGTCAAAGTTTATTCTCCCTCGAGGTTTTGGCTTAATCCAATCCCAGAAGGTAATTCCTATATCATGCTAGGATTTGGTGGACTATCAATTGAAGAAATTGAAAAAGGAGTAAGTATACTC
>JAUZQA010000441.1 GCA_030705665.1 Bacillota bacterium | reverse complement strand
CGATGCCGTGCTGCCAAGGGCAAATGTTAGGACCCCATGTACAATTCGTGTTTTATACGGAGTTGTTTTCATAAATTCTTCATTCATATGCATTTGACTAAAATCGCCGGTAATCCCAGCAAACAAGTAAACATCTGATTCGCTGATTGTTTTCGTATATGAAACTGTATCCCCTACTTCAAATGGAACTTTATGACTCATATGAATCTTCCTCCTAGTAATCATGTAATCTCGAATTAAGGAAATCTCTTATATTTCCCAATTCTGCTTAATTCCCATATCATCTGCAAAAAATAGTCTGGTATCCATTTCTTTCAAATCGGCAGCAATTTGCGGTCTAAATGACATTTGCTCAATGATTTGAGTCTCCACATCAATTCCCGGCGCCACTTCGCATAATTCCAATCCCTCTGTTGTTAGGCGAAAGACGGCCCTTTCTGTAATATAGAGAACTTTCTGTCCTCTTTTTAGCGCATCCTTGCCATTGAAAGTGATCTCCTCGAGTTGTGGAAGAAGCTTCTTAAATCTGCCTTCTTGTTCAATTTGCAGCTTACCCCCTTCAATCCTCGTTTTAAGGCCGCCGGCTGTCAGTGTGCCACAAAATACAACCCTTTTTGTATTTTGGCAGATATCTATAAACCCGCCTGTACCCATGATTTTCCCATTAAATTTATGCACATTGACATTTCCTGCTTGATCCAGTTCGGCAAAGCTTAAAAAACATACGTCAAGGCCGCCGCCATCATAAAAGTCAAATTGTGAGGGCATATCCAGCAATGCATGAGTATTGATACTAGCTCCAAAGAAAATTCCTTGTGCTGTGACACCCCCGATTGGTCCAGTTTCCACCGTTAAGGTAAATTGTTCATCTACCCCTTCTTCACGAGCAACACTTCCAATTCCATCGGCAATTCCAACACCAACGTTTCCCACATTTCCTGGTTTAACTTCAAACAACGCCCTTCTTGCGATCGTTTTTCGATGGTTAAGCGGAAGTCGGGTAATTTCACTTGTATCCGCAATATAGTCTCCTGACATAAACCGATTAACGCCACCCGTGTACAGCTGTGATTGTTCATCATCGACAACGACAATATCGACGTTATAGCCGGGAATTTTTATCGATTTCGGATGAAGCGTGTTTGCTTTTACGACCCTTTTTACTTGAGCAATGACCAGTCCGCCATTATTATGTACAGCCTGGGCCATCGCCAAAGTATCCAGGTATGCAATTTCATCCTCCATACTGATATAACCTTCGCAATCAGCAGTTGTTCCACGGATAATCGCTACATCAGGCCGAATTGCCGGATAGAAGAGCCACTCTTCCCCGTTAATTTCCATTAATTTAATAAGATCTTCTTTTGTACAATCATTTAGTTTTCCACCCCTTTGCCTCGGGTCAATAAATGATCCTAACCCAACATGGGTTAATATTCCGGGCTGTCCAGCTGCTGCGGCTCTAAATAATTGACAAAGTACACCTTGCGGAAAATTATAGGCTTCGATTTCATTGTTTTCAGCCATTTCACAAAGCCTTGGAGATTGTCCCCAATGGCCGCCAATTATTTTTCGAACCAGCCCTTTTTTAGCAAGTGGCGACATACCTCTGTCCGCCCTGTCTCCTAATCCGGTTGTATGGATAAAGGTTAAATCCTTTGGAGTCTGTGTTTCTCCATATCTTTTGGCCAAGGCTTCGATTAGTTTAGTAGGTTCTAATAAACCTCCACCAGCTCCGCAGATAGCGACTATTGCTTCATTAGGGATATACTTTACTGCCTCTTCAGCTTGAAGTAATGTCACTAAATTTCCTTTTTTCTTTGGCTTTTTCAAAGTAGTCACTTCCTTTTTCGTCTTTTAAAACATTTGTTCCTTTACAAATTCAACGGGCATTTCTTGGGCTGTCCAAAGTTCGAATGCTTTAGCACCTTGCCAAAGCATCATGCCTAGGCCATTGATTGCTTTACAGCCTACAGATTCAGCCATTTCCAGTAATCTTGTTTTTCGTGGATTATAAACAACATCAGATACGATTAAATCTGGACGAAGCCAAGATGGTTCTGGAATGATACTCTGACCTTCAAGCGGTTTCATCCCAACTCCGGTTGCATTCGTTAAAATATCACTGTTTTCAATAGACGATTTAAGAAGTTCTTTATCTTCAATATGATGAACCGTTGCCCGACAATTCCCACCGATTTCATTGTTAATAATGTGGGCATTTTTTAAAGCCCTTTGATACGCTTCGTCCTCTCGGTTAAAAATGTGAATTTCAGCTGCGCCGTCAATAGCACATTGAATCGCTATGGCAGAGGCAGCACCGCCTGCGCCCATGAGTGTCATTTTCTGTCCTTTAATGTCTACACCACTTTCCTTTAATCCACGAACATATCCGATCCCATCTGTGTTATAGCCAATTAATTTTCCATTTTCATTGACGATAGTGTTTACAGCACCAACAAACCTTGCAGCTGGTGTTACCTCATCCAAGTAAGGTGAAATTTTCATTTTATTAGGCATTGATACGTTAAAACCACGCAAGTTCAATGCACGGAATCCTGCCAATACATCCTCCAGCTGCTGATTCCCGACTTCAAATGCCATATAAACATAATTGAGACCTAATTTACGAAATGACATATTATGCATCGCCGGTGATAAAGAATGTCCGATTGGAGTTGCAATTAAGCCTATTAATTGTGTCCTTCCATCAATTCGCCCCTGATCTGCCATAGTTAAACCTCCCTTATTTGTCCCCTTGGTTTTTAAATTGATCTAACTCTTTCATAATCAATACCTATTAAAACGCTTACAACAAAATTATTGAAAAAGTTAATTTTTTCTCTCTTTTGAAATCATTTTATTATACGTAGTAAGTAATTATCCAATTGGTATTTATTATTTATTCATAGATTTTACCTATGAATAAATAATAAAGGGAGCAAATGATAACAATTTTTCTTTGTTAACATTTGCTCCCTTTTATTTACTATTTCCATTTAAATTTGCTGGTTATTATTTTCTATGATAAAGTCTCGAAATCGTTGAACAATTGAAGGCAGATATCTGTTTTTACTAATTGCCATGAAAATAGCCTGCTGATAAATAGGCACTTTAGTTGGAAGTATTTTTATATCAAAATAGTTAAGTGTGGTAACACGCGGAAGAATCCCAATCCCTTGATTTGCTTCAACTAAACCTATTAATGCATTATCTTCGGCTACCTCGCAGGAAATTTCAGGTACAATCCCAGCATCTTCAAACAATTTATCTAAAATCGGGCGCAGGCCGCTGTTTTTATTGAAGCAGACAAGCTTGTAACCAGCGATATCTTTAAGTTCTACGAATTCACGTTTTGTCAGAGGATGATGATTATGGGCAATTAATACGATCTCTTGTTTGGCAAGTGGAATCCATTCGATATCAGGTTCATTTTCAATGTAGGTACAAAAAGCAATATCATAATTTTCTTCCTTGAGACCTTTAATGACCATTTGGGTTGTTCCCTGATAACAGGAAAAACCAATATCTGCGTCTGAGTTTTCATTTACAAACTGTTGAATCATTGAAGGAACAAAATTCGTTCCAAGTGAATAAATAAAGGCGAGGTCGATTACACCTGAGGTTGTGCTAATCAGTCTTTGAAGATTTTTCTCACCCTTTTCGATTTCCGTTAGACCCTTCTCAACATACGGTAAAAACGCTTGTCCAAATGTGGTTAACTTTACATTACGTCCTTTTCTTTCAAAGAGTTTAACCCCCAACTCCTTTTCAAGTTCTGAAATTGACTGGCTGAGACTGGGCTGTGTAATAAAAAGCTTTGATGCAGACTTTGTAAAATGCTCTGTTTTAGCTAACATACGAAAATATTGTAATTGTTTAAGATTCAAAGGTGCCAATCCCCTT
>JAUZQA010000440.1 GCA_030705665.1 Bacillota bacterium | reverse complement strand
TTCTTCGCTGATTTTGATGTTTGATTTGAGCACCCCGCCAACCCTACAAGCAAGGATAATGAAAATAACGTGATAAAGAATTTTTTTAACATTTATTTGACTCCCCTTTTTATGTTTTTTGGGCCTATGGTAACCCATTTTGTTCGGGGCTTTTTGCAAAATAAAAAGCCCCATAGTTTAATAGACGTAAAATGATCACGTACTAAACTAGAGGGCCTTCGGGTGTCCGATCGGCAGAATGATTTATTTTGTTCATCACAATTTTTTAAAACTTAATTACTTAATTTTTTGTTAGGTATAGATTGACTGTTTTTTTTCTGCAATGGAAAGCGGTATTTTTCCAATCGATCAATTTGGGTAATTTGGGAATCGTGGACAGTTATTTGTACGGTTCCAAACTCCAGTCCTTCCAATAAATCAGCTATTTTATCAATCACCAGCTGGTCCAGACGTCCTTTTAACGACAATCAAATCATCTCCTTTTAATGTTGAAATCCTATTTTTAAGCAAATCTTCAAGAGTTGTTCGCTCCAAAACAAAAGCAATGGTTTCCCTAATCAATGTCCATAATGGCTTTAATTGACACCCTGCCTCCAAGACACAGGGTTCATATTTCGTTATGGATGCACAACTCATAGGCGACAAAGGACCTTCCAGTTGTCGGATAACTTCTCCGATGTTTATATCTTCTGCGTTCATATGGAGCATATAACCACCTTTTGCTCCTCTTTTACTAGTTACATAGCCCAGTTTTTTCAATTGGAGGAGTAATTGTTCTAGATAATGAACACTTACTAATGTCTTCTCTGAAATTTCCTGAATGCCCATCACTTTTCCTTCGTGGTTCCCTAATAGGAGTAATGCACGCAACGCATATTCACCTTTACTCGATACCTTCACCTGCGCACCTCCTTTGCTTGAATGTTGAGTAATTCACTCAAGATTCGCTTATAGGAAAAAAATCTAAAATCTTCTTCTCGGACAAATCTCACAAACTTGTTTAGGTCAATACTAAATATATGCAAACAATGTTTAAAGGGCTCCTATCCTAGGCAAAAAGAAAGTGGCTTTCAAGTGGTCTGATCAGTCACCAATTCGAAATTCAATTCCGATTATCCTAATAGGAATACTGTTTTAATTATCATAATATGGATTTTTTTCAAAATCAATAAATTTTTGAAAATTAATTTTATATTTCTTATAGGATTAATCCGAGTTTAAAAAAATAGAGACAGGAATAATATTCCTGTCTCATTTTTAATTAATCATGAAAGTTTGTACCATCTGTAGTTGCTTTAATTATGCCTGCGCGGATGACAAAATCACCGAAGTGCTCTCCATCCTCTCTTTCTTTTGCATAACGAGAAAGGAGTACACGCAGTTCGCTTAAAATTTCTTCTTCACCGATATTTTCGCGATACATTTTATTCATACGACTGCCATCAAAAGCAGCACCGAGATACATATTATATTTGCCGACTGCTTTACCCATAAAAGCAATTTCGCCTAGCGCTGGACGTGCACAGCCATTTGGACAGCCTGTCATCCGAATCGTTATATCTTGGTTTCTTAAACCATTTTCATCGATAATCTCATCGATCTTATCAATCAGATTAGGGAGATAACGTTCAGATTCGGCCATTGCCAATCCACATGTAGGCAGGGCAACACATGCCATTGAGTTTCGGCGCAGGGCTGTATATTGACTGCCATCTGTCAAACCAAATTTTTCAATTAACTCATTAATTTTTTTCTTTTTCTGATTAGATACGTTGGCAATGATGACGTTTTGATTCGTTGTTAAACGGAATTCACCTGTGTGAACTTTAGCAATTTCCTTTAACGCAGTTTTTAACTTATAACCATCAAAGTCAGCTACACGCCCATTTTGAATATATAGGGTATAATGCCACTTTCCTTGTACACCTTTCACCCAGCCATAGCGGTCGCCGTTACTTTCAAATTGATACGGTTTTGCTTCACCAAATTTCCAGCCAAGACGGTTTTCAAGTTCTTCTTTAACAGTTTCAAGCCCTAGGCGGTCAACAGTATATTTAAAACGAGCATTTTTTCGTACGGAACGATTTCCATAGTCACGTTGAATGGTGATCGTTTTTTCCGCTACATCTCTAATTTGATCTGGTGTACAGAAACCAATGACCTTTGCCAGCTGCGGATAAGTTGCTTTATCACCGTGTGATGAGCCCATTCCTCCGCCAATTGCCACGTTAAAACCAATCAGTTTGCCATCTTCAACAATAGCAATGAGGCCGAGATCATTTGCAAATACATCAATATCATTTGTTGGAGGAACGGCAATTGCAATTTTGAATTTCCGCGGTAAATAAAGCGGTCCGTACATTGGTTCTACTTCTTCCTCCGGTGTTCCTGCAACTACCTCTTCATCAAGCCATACTTGGTGATATGCCCTTGTTCGCGGCAATAAATAATCACTCAAATATTTTGCATATTCATATACTTCAGTATGGATTTCAGATAAATATGGATTAGCAGAACACAAAACATTACGATTTACATCGCCGCAGGCGGCAATCGTATCTAACATGGTCTGATGGATTCTTTGAATGGTATCTTTCATATTCCATTTTAAAATACCATGCATTTGCCACGTTTGCCGTGTTGTGATTTTCAATGTGCCATTGCCATTTTGATCAGCCAGTTCATCTAAC
Source organism: Bacillota bacterium (assembly GCA_030705665.1). Next base: position 1,222 of record JAUZQA010000440.1, on the reverse strand, counting down.
ACAAGCCATTGATCCGGGGTTGCTACGCCGCCAGGTAAGCGAACACGCAGCATAAATTGATACGCTGGCTCAAGCTTTTGCTTTTGTCGTTCATTTCTAAGATCCCGATCGTCCTGTAAGTAACTGCCATGGTGTTTCATCAAACGGTTGTCATCATCGGGAATTCCTGCACTTAAGCTATCAAGCATTACTTCCTTCAGGCTGCCACGCAAATAATTACTTTCTCTTTTAATCCGCTCTACATCACTTGGCGGTCCATCCGGTGCTTTTAAATTTGGGTTTACCATTTTTTTAGATAACTCCTTTCAATCCTGGATCAGTATACATCACGCTGATAACGTTTTTGTTGTTGCATTTTGGCTAGATAATCGACTGCTTCTTCACGGCTCATCTTGCCCTCAGTTTCAATGATTGCTAGTAATGTATCATGGACATCATGTGCCATTTTTTTCTCATCACCGCAAATATATACAAATGCTCCTTGCTCCAGCCATTGGTACAAATCTTTACTGTGTTCAAGCATACGGTGTTGTACATACACTTTTTCCGCTGTGTCGCGTGAAAAAGCTACATCCACTTTCGTCAGAACTCCATTATTCACCCATTTTTGCCATTCGGTTTGATACAGAAAATCAGTTCTAAAATGTTGGTCGCCAAAGAATAACCACGATTTTCCTTCAGTACCTGATTCTTCTCGTTCTTGCATAAAGGAGCGGAAAGGTGCTACACCTGTACCCGGTCCAACCATAATAATCGGCGCATCTGGATTTTCTGGAAGTTTAAAATTATCGTTATGCTGAATAAAAACTGGAACTGTATCCCCTGGTTGCAAACGTTCTGCCGCAAAAATTGAACATACACCATTTCGTTCGCGGCCATGTGCTCCGTAACGAAGTGCTCCGATCGTTAAATGAACTTCTTCTGGATTTGCCGCTATGCTACTGGAAATGGAATAAAGACGAGCAGGTATTTTCCGAAGAACAGAGACAAATTCCTGGGCTGTACTTCCCCATGTTCCAAAGTCATGAACCAAATCAAGCAGATCGCGTCCATTGATATATTCTTTAACTTTTTCTTCATTTCCAGGTTTGAGAAGTTCCTTTAATTCTGTGCTTGAAGCAATTTGACCTATTTTTTCAAGAAGCGGTTTTGTAAGTACGGTAATTTCAAAGTAGGAAATTAGTGCTTCTTTAAGAGAAAGGACATCCCCTTGTTTATTAAC